>JBBIHO010000045.1:0-2745 GCA_037446935.1 Caldifarciminota bacterium
GTATTTGTCAAGTATTTTTTACAAATATTTTAGATTATGGGTTTAAGGCGTAGGAGAAGGCAATGGATTGGGGTCTTAAGAAGGTTGGGGAGATTCTCTTCTTTAAGGGCAGGGGTGTTGCCAGCGTCTGATTAAAGGTCAATCCTTTTATTCCTCCGGTGGTTTTATGCGAATACTTGATTTTTTTAGTGTGTCGGTTATGATGTATTATGTGGCAGTTAAAACCGGTGGACGAGAAAAGATTGTCCACCCTGAAGGAAGCAACTGATTTGCCGGAAGGGATTTTAAGAGCCCTTCTTTTAAGAGGTGTGGCAAGCCAAAAGGAGGTTTTTGGCTTTTTATATCCCGACTTAAAGAATCTACATCCGAATTCTCTATTGCCTCAGATTGAGCCGGCTCTGGAGAGGATTATCACTGCCTTGCGCCAGAAAGAGAAGATTCTTATCTGGGGTCATGAGGATATGGATGGTATCGCCTCAACTGTCCTCTTAAAAGAGGTCCTATCTGACCTCCGGGGGGAAGTGATTTATTTCATACCCCGCAAGCACGAATTTAAGCACGGAATCTATCCACCGAAGGTATTGGAATACCCACAGATAAATTTGGTAATTGCGGTTGACTGCGGCACGACCAACCGGCAAGAGATTGGGGATTTAAAGGAGAGAGGTATTGATACGGTAATCATTGACCATCACGAGGCGTATTTAGAACTGCCACCAGCAGTAGCAATCGTTAATCCAAAACTACCAGAAAGTAAATATCCCTTTTGCGAACTGGCGGCGGTCGGGACGGTATTTAAGTTTGCTACCGCCCTCTTAGAAAGGGTATTGGGAATTGGCGTGAAGGAGTTTGTCTCATCAAAACCGGAATCTCTGATCCTTTCGGCATTGGGCTCAATTTCGGATAAGGTTCCCTTGATTGATGAGAATAGGATAATCGTCCGGGAAGGGCTGGCGAGATTTAAGGAATCACGCCGGCCGCCAATTGAAATGATTAGCCAATTTGAGGAGACTTCTACCATCTTTTCTCTTTTTGGGGCGATTGAGGGTAACGAGGTCGCTCGCTTCCTCTTAACGAGGGAGATGGAAGAGGCAAGGGCAATCTTTGATAAGATGGTATTGGGTTATGAGGATTTCAAAAGAGAGATTAATGAATCAATTTCCCTTGCCGAGACGGTAAAGGATTTAGCACCAGGGATTGTGATTGTGAAAAATATCTTCCTCTCCTTACGGGCTTTGGGTTATATTGCGACCCGCTTTAAGGAGCGATACCACCTGCCGGTAATCGTCATTGGAAAGAAGGATGGGATATGGGTAGCGGAGTGCCGGGGTTTGGAAGAGATTAACTTATTAGAGTTATTAAGAGAAGAATCACATCTCTTGATTGATTGGGGAGGGCATAAGAAGGCTTGCGGCTTTTCAATTGCGGAGGAGAATCTTGAAGAGTTTATCCGGCGGGCAAAGGAGTATGCGGAAAGAGAATTCCTACCCGCAATTGAGAAGCCACAAAAGATATTCCATTTAGATGCTCTCCTTCCCCTCTCGGAGATTACGGAGGAGGTATTCCTTTTGCCACCTTTTGGCGAAGGGAATCCGCAACCCTTCTTTCTCTCCCCGGCAACCAAATTTGATAAGCGGACAATCACCGTTAATGGCAGAGAGGTGCCGATATTGGATGAAACAGGAAGGTTAGTGGTCGGAAATAGATATAATCTCATTTATACGGTGAATCATCTGGGAATTCATATCAAAGAGGTTGAGATGGTTGAATGAAGGAGAAGGCAGTCTATATTCAGCGGAAACGTTCAAAACGGCGCCATTTCTGGGTTTTTAAGGATGAAGTTATAAAAATTAAGGGTCCGTTGGATAAAGGAGATGTCGTAAGGGTCTACGAGGGGAAGAGATTTGTTGGCACCGGTTTTTATAATCCGGATTCTAATGTGCGGGTTAGAATATTCTCGCCGGAGGGAGAAGATTTTGATGTCCCTTTTATAAAAAAGAGGATAGAAGTCGCTTACCATTATCGCAAGAAACTCCTACCCGAAGAAGAGGACTTTCGTCTGATTTATGGGGAAAGCGACCTTCTGGCAGGGGTGGTGATTGATAAATACCAAAATCATTTTGTATTGCAGACCTACTCCGTCGGTGCTGATTTACGGAAGGATAAGATCGTGCAAGCCCTCAAAGAGGTCTTTTTTGTGAAGTGCGTCTTTGAAAAGAATGACTTTCCCGCTCGCACCTTAGAAGGATTGGAACGGAAGGAAGGTGTCTTATATGGTGAACCAGAAGAGGTGATAATCAGTGAGAATGGGGCAAGGTTTTATGTTAATATAAAAGGAGGGCAGAAGACCGGTTATTACTTTGACCAGCGGATAACTCGGCGGAAGGTGCGGGAGATGAGTGAAGGGAAGAGGGTTCTTGATGTCTTCACTTATACCGGAAGTTTTTCCATAAATGCTGCCTTAGGTGGGGCAAAAATGGCATTAGGCGTTGATGGTTCTGAGGCGGCAATTGAACTGGCAAAGAGAAATGCCGTCTTAAATAATGTCAGTAATCAGTGTTCATTCTTGGTTGGGAATGCCTTTCGGGTTTTAAGGGAATTTTATCGTCAAAGGAGGGTCTTCGATCTGATTGTCCTTGACCCACCGCCGTTCATTAAGAGTTTGCGTGAGAAAGACGACGGTTGGCGGGGATACCGGGATATAAATCTGCATGCGATGCGACTCCTGAAAAGAGGGGGGATACT
>JBBIHO010000045.1:2795-10332 GCA_037446935.1 Caldifarciminota bacterium
CTGGTGAGTGCGGCGGAAGATGTCGGGGGGGATTTTAAGATTATCGCCCGAACAACCCAGGGACCTGACCACCCGATAATTTTGAGTATGCCGGAATCAGAATATCTCCGCTGTTTTATTTTATTGGTTGATTGATGAAGGACGCATATATCTTTGTTAAGGGGGCAAGGGAGCATAATCTGAAAAATATTGATGTCAAAATTCCCCGCAATCGCTTGGTGGTAATCACCGGCATCTCGGGTTCCGGAAAATCGTCCCTCGCCTTTGATACGATTTATGCCGAGGGAAAAAGGAGGTATATTGAATCCCTCTCCGCTTATGCCCGACAATTCTTAGGAATGATTGAGAAGCCGAATGTTGATTATATTGAAGGTCTCTCACCGGCGATTGCGATTGAACAGAGGACCGCGGCAAAGAATCCCCGCTCAATCGTTGGCACGGTAACCGAAATTTATGACTACTTGCGGGTTCTCTTTGCCCGGATTGGGAAGCCATTCTGTCCCAATTGCGCCTCCCCAATAACCCGCCAGACAACCGACCAGATTGTTGATTGGATAATGGGTCTAAAACCAGAAACGAAGATTGAAGTCTTAGCCCCGATTGTGCGGGGAAGAAAGGGCGAATATAAGGAGTTATTTATGAGGATTAAGAAAAGGGGATTTGTCAGGGTAAGGGTAAACGGTGAGGTCTGCGATTTGGAAAATATTCCGGAACTCCCCAAGTATAAAAGGCATAATATTGAGATTGTGATTGACCGCTTAATCCTGAAGCCGGAGATTAGAAAGCGGCTTGCCGATTCTCTGGAATTGGCATTGAAGGAAGGAGAAGGATTATGTATCGTTTTGATTGATGGCGAGGAGAAGGTCTTCTCCGCCGAATTGGCTTGTGTCAACTGCGGTTTCAGTTACGACGAAATTTCTCCCCGGCTATTCTCCTTCAATTCTCCTTATGGTGCCTGTCCATCCTGTCACGGTCTGGGAACGAAGATGGAGATTGACCCGGAAAGGTTAATCACCAATCCGGAATTGAGCATTATGGAAGGGGTGATTGAGCCTTGGGGAGAACCTAAGGGCTCCTGGTTTTTAGGGAATCTGAGGGCACTTGCGAAATATTACGGATTCAGTCTTAATAAACCCTGGCGAGAACTTCCCAAAAGGGCAAAGGAGGTTCTACTCTATGGAACCGAGGAAGAGATTCTCGTGGAATATGAGAGATGGGATGGAACAAAATACCGCGCCGATGAGAGATTTGAAGGGGTAATTCCTCATCTAATGCGGGTTTATAAAGAGACCGATTCCGATTCAACCCGGGAATGGGTTGAGAGATATATGTCAATCCTACCCTGTCCGGAATGCAATGGGGCAAGACTGAAAAAGGAGAGTTTATCGGTAAAGATTCAAGGGAAATCAATTTATGATATTATCCGCCTCTCCATTAAGGAGAGTTACCAATTCTTTGAGGAGATTGAACTCTCACCAACCGAGATGCTAATCGCCCAAGAACTGATTGGGGAGATAAAGAAGAGGTTAAATTTTTTAATTGCGGTTGGGGTTGACTACCTCTCATTAGATAGAAGGACCGATACCTTAGGTGGTGGCGAGGAGCAGAGGGTGAGGCTGGCAACGCAAATTGGTTCCGGATTAGTTGGTGTCTCTTACATCTTGGATGAGCCAAGTATCGGACTCCACTTGCGTGATAATCGGAAGTTGATTGATACCCTATATAAACTCCGCGACTTGGGGAATACGGTGATTGTTGTGGAACACGATAAGGAGATGATTCTCTCTGCGGATTATGTTATTGATTTGGGTCCGGGAGCCGGTGCGGAAGGAGGTTATTTGGTGGCGGCCGGAACACCGAAAGAGATTATGAAGAATGGGAATTCTTTAACCGGTGCTTACCTCGCCGGGAAGAAGGAGATTCCGATTCCTACCCGGCGCCGAACGCCTAAGGGAGAGGCGATTATTATAAAAGGCGCGCGAGAGAATAACCTCAAAGGGATAGATGTGAAAATTCCCTTGGGGCTCTTTGTCTGTATCACTGGGGTCTCCGGTTCTGGCAAAAGCACATTAATTTCCGATATTCTGTTCAAAGCCCTGGCACAGGTATTTTATAATTCAAAGGAAAAGCCGGGAAATCACGATGCCATCTTAAATATTGAGAAGATTGATAAGGTGATAAATATTGACCAGTCACCAATCGGCAGGACACCTCGTTCCAATCCCGCAACCTACACCAATGCCTTCACGCCAATTCGGGAACTCTTTGCCCAGACAAGAGAGGCAAGGATACGGGGATATAAACCGGGGAGGTTTTCTTTTAATGTTCGGGGAGGAAGATGTGAAGCCTGTGCTGGTGATGGGATAAAGAAGATTGAGATGCATTTCTTACCGGATGTCTATGTCCCCTGCGAGGTATGTAAGGGGAAGAGATATAATCGGGAGACATTGGAGGTCCGATATAAAGGGAAGAATATTTATGAAGTCTTAGAGATGTCAGTTTCTGAGGCTTATCTCTTTTTCCAGAATATCCCAGCAATAAGGAGGAAATTGGAACTCTTGAGGGATGTTGGTCTTGGTTATATTAAATTGGGTCAGCCAGCACCGACCCTCTCCGGAGGAGAGGCGCAGCGGATAAAATTAGCAAAGGAATTGTCAAAGATTGCCACCGGTCGAACCCTTTACCTTTTAGACGAGCCGACAACCGGTCTGCACTTTGAAGATGTGAGATTACTCTTACAGGTATTGAACCGACTCGTTGATATGGGTAACACAGTAGTGGTGATTGAGCATAATATAGAGGTGATAAAATGTGCGGACTGGATTATTGATTTAGGACCGGAAGGAGGTGATGGTGGTGGTTATATTGTTGCCGAAGGAACACCGGAAGAGATTGCCAAATGTGATAAATCATATACCGGGAAATTTTTAAGGGAGGTGTTGAATAAGAGATGTTAAGAGTTCTTTGGAACCGCGAGACCTTTGACAAATTTGATTTTTATGATAGCATTTTAATGAAAAGTAGACTAATATGGATATAGGCATCGCTCACTCTTCCTTTAATATCAAAATGATACTGGATAGGAGAATTGAAAAGATTATCGAGATAGAGTCACTTGCCTAAGGATTTCGCAAGAGCACTTTTTAGAGGACTTCCTTTTTTGGTTCTCCTCCCCTTTCTTTTTTGGTTAAAGAGATATATAAATATTGATTTTTGGTATGATGAGGTTTTTACACTTACCAACTATGTCTTCTGCCCACTTAGTAAGACTTTAACCGATTACACCTTTCCCAATAACCATATATTCTTCAATCTCATAAATAATATATATTTGAAGATTTTAGGTATCAAGGATATTTATCAATTGATGGATAATCCTTACCTAATCCGGTTGCTGCCGCTAATTTATACCCTGATTACTCTATTTTATCTTTATCGGATTGGAAGGTTATTCCTTTCTCAATTGACCGCTACTATTTTACTGGTGGTTTTCACAACCACCATCACTTATTACAATTTTGCCGTCCAGGTGAGAGGATTCGCTTTAAGTATAATGCTATTAACAATCCTTTTATATTATTTATTGGTCTTTGAGCGAAAGCCTCACCTTTTAGAGAGCCTTTTCATTATTTTAACCACCGCTTTCGCTCTTTACACCATACCTTCTAACCTTTACTTTATCTTAGGGATTTCGGCTTGGTTATTTTTCTCTCTCCTTTTCAAAAAGAAGAAGGTAGATAAAAGATTAGAAACGAGGGGCAAGAGGCAGGATGGGAAAAGAAGCAAGAGGAAGGAGAAAGGTCTAATAGATGTTAGGGTGAAACTCCTCTTCCTTTTATTCATCGGTGGGATAATTTCTCTTCTCCTCTACTCACCAGTCCTAAGGGATGTGATGAGTAATCGCTTTGTGCAGAGTAAAGGGCTTTTCTACCTTCCGACACTCTTTCAAGCAATGCCTTTCACATTCGCCCATTTTCTTTCGGGGAGGTATCTTTTCCTACCGATATTAGTATTTGGATTGATCGCCTATCTGAGAAGGAAGAGGGGAGAGAGGCTCGGCCTCTTCTTCCTTCTTCTCCTTGCCCCATTTATATTCAGTTTCCTTCGTGGCGACCGTCATTATCTTAGGGTCTTTGTCATCTTAACACCAGTCTTTGCTCTACTCCTTTCTATTTTAACTGATTCAATTTTGGAGTTTCCTCGCTTGAAATCACAGCAATTTTTAATCTTTTGCGGATTGGTGATTTACAATTATATCACCTTTGCCTTTCAGATAAAGTATGTTGAAAATAAATTGGAAAGGGATATATATGAAGGGATACAATCGCAGGACTTGAATTATAACTACTATCAAGCCCATTACCGACCAAGGGATTTGTTAAGGGAATTTAAGAGAATTTACGAGGTTAGACCCCTTCCGGTATTTTTGGGTGAATATGACCGTGCCGCACTTCCGGTCTATTTAGAGAAATTTAATATCCCTTGGGAAAGATTTCCTTCTTCGGAGATGTTTGGCGAAGTGATTGCGAAGGGCGGTAGTTATGTAATTACCGCCTTTCCTAATAAATTTTTGAGGATGGTTTTAGGCGCTGGCTTTGATTGCCGAAGGATAAATACGAAGTTAGACTTCCACAACATCTTTGAGGTAAGGAAAAGATAAGGACGCTTTTTGAAATATAGTCAATATATTGCCTGCTTCTGCACGATGGGATTAATTTGTTTGAGGAGATTTCAGGTCTTTATTGGCGAGTAATAAAAGGCAGATTCGCCAACCTTAATCCCTAAGCGATTGGCAACGACCGGACATTTTGCCTTTAAGATAAAGAAGGAATCCCGTTCACAATCAACTAAGGATTCAAAGTTGGCATGCCCTTTGGCGATTATAATATCGGCGGTTTCGTATTCTTGTAAAAATCTTTCGCTTACCTCTTCAAAGTTAACCCCAAGAAATCCGGAACCGGTCGTTATCACTTCTCCGAAATCAAGAAGCCCGGCTTCTCTTGCCTCAAGCAATGTCGCATCATTTAAGATTGGTTTTTCTTTTACGGCCATAATTATTTTCATCGGGAAGAGATGGAGTAGTCTTTCAATCAATAGTTTATCAAAGTATATCTCGCCGGCATTATCCAAGATGTATAATAGTTTCTCACTCCCTTTTAATTTCTCCTTAAAGATTTTATAATCATCACGGGCAAAGGAGATGTTTTGCAGGGTCTTCTCCAAATCAAAGTTCGCTTGGGGTCCGATATCAATCACATTCCCGGCGCCGGCAAATTTTAATGCGGTATGGATGGGGTCCGAAGCGTGGTCTATTATCCTTTTCACCTCTTGGGAAGCCCTTTTCCCTAATTTCTGCATCTCCCTTTTTACGGTAGCGAAGGGGTCAGGCAAGTTAAGGAGTTTATATACCTCCATAATGATGCGGGAGGTGAAGAGGTTCGGCGGTTCTTTTAAGGAGAAGTTTCCTACTAAATCCATTGCCATCTTTGTTGTCTCCATAAATAGTTTTTCGTCCGAGGAAACTTGGAGGGTAATCCTCTGCACTTGTTTGATAACGCAGGGGATACAGAGGGCTTCCGATTCCATTTAACTTTTAATTATGTCTTTAATGGCTTCCTTTCCGCGGCTGGGAAGAGGACATTATTTAGAATGAGGCGGTAGCCGGGTGAATTTTTATGGAGTGCCAGGTTGGTTGGCGGGTCACCAATCCGATGGGCATAGTCTTCTGGGTCATGACCACCCAGGAAGGTAAAGGTCCCCTTGCCAAGATTGCCGTGGATATACTTCACCTCTTCGGTGCCAACAACTTCGCCTAATATTAAGACCTTCTTTTTTATTCTCTCTCGGCGGAAGCCACAGTTCTGGCCTAAGAACTCCTTTACCAGAGAGACATGGTTTTGAACTAACATACAAGGAACCGGGTCATATTTGGCAGAAAAGTCAAATAGGGAGAAATAGACATCTTGACCCCGAGCAGTTGCTTCCATATAAACATCAATATCCGAATGCTCATAAATGTAAGGGTCGGTTATCAGATTAAAGTTTTCAAAGGCGAGACAATTTTCGTAATTCAACTTCGCATGGTAATTGGGGTCAATTCCATCGCCATCAAATTCCTTCGGGACGATATCGGTCGCCTCTGCGGCGAGGGCAATATCCGGTGTATCGGTTGAGGAGCACATTGCAAAGACCATTCCGCCCTCGGAGATATACCGCTTAATCTCTTTCACCACCGCCAGTTTTAACTTTGAGACCTTCTTAAATCCCAATGCCTTCGCCATCAGTTCATTTATTCTCACCTCCTCCTTATACCATGGTTCATTAGCATATTGAGCATAAAACTTTCCGTATTGACCGGTAAAATCCTCGTGGTGGAGATGGAGCCAGTCGTATTGGAAGAGTTTACCATCCAGAACCTCTTTATCCCACAATGTCTTATAGGGAATTTCCGCATATTCCAATGCCAAACGGACAGCATCATCCCAGGGTTCGGCATTTGGCGGGACATAGACCGCAACCCTTGGTGCCTTCTCCAAAAGGATTGCCTCCATATTATTATTGAAGATTATCTTTCTTATCTCCGCCTCTTGGGAAGGTGTGATAATTTCATAAGAGATTCCTTTCAGCCGGCATTCCTTCTCTCCCCAATCAGTTCTTGGCATCATAAAAGAACCCCCACGATAGTTTAAGAGCCATTCCACATTTATTCCGCGCTGTAAGGTACGGTAGGCAACTCCATAAGCCTTGAGATGGTCGGTTTGTTTTAAGTCCATCGGGATGAGAAGTCTCTCGGCAGAGAGAAAGGAGAAGAGGCATATTCCAACCAGATGAGAGATTCTAACCATTAGGTTCGTCCCTTTGCTTCCGCACAATTTGTCTGATTATCCTTGTCCCGGCTTTGCCTTTTAATGCCTTTGAAATCTTCTCCGGGGAGGTGATGAGCACCTCTTGACCACCATTTAAGAGAAACCTAATTGCTGCCTTTATCTTCGGTCCCATACTCCCTTCGGGAAATTGACCTTCTTTTAGATACCTTTTGCACTCTTCAACCGTTAAGCGCGTTAGGGGCTTTTGGTTTTCTCTTCCGTAGTTTTTGTAAACCCGGTCAACTGCGGTGGAAATTATGAATAGTTGGGCACCGATGAGGGTTGCCAAGAGGGAGGAGGCAAAATCCTTATCAATCACACTGGCAACTCCTTTATAGGTCCCATTTTCATAAATCACCGGAATTCCACCACCGCCAGTAGCAATGACAATTGAACCTCTGTTCAGGAGGTCTTTTATCGCCTCTTTTTCTAAGATGTCAATTGGTTCCGGGGAGGGGACAAGTCGCCGAAAACCGCGACCGGCATCTTCCTTCATTGTCCAGTTATAAAGTCTCTTTAGTTCCAATGCCTCGGCACGGGAATAGAATGGCCCGATGGGTTTGGAAGGCCTCTTAAACGATGGGTCATTTTTGTCAACGAGAACGCGGGTAAGAACTGCCACCACTTCTTTTTCTATATCCGTGTCGGATGTCAGGGTAGATTTATATTCA
>JBBIHO010000046.1:0-10306 GCA_037446935.1 Caldifarciminota bacterium
AGCTACTATAATGCACTATATAGACGAATTTCCACAACAAAATGGACACTACCTGAGGGTCCAAAAAAGGGTAATTAAATGGGTAATTTTTGGTCTAATTTGTCGCCTAATTGGCGGGGTAATTTCTGGTGTAGTTTGTCATCTAATTTGTGGTCCATTTAAAGGTCTAATTTCTCATCCCTACTTTATTAGAAATGCCGTTCCCTATTTAGCTAAAATCCTTTTGGGAGAGCCTTTAAGGTCTACATACCTTGCAGGGCTTATATCCCTTCTCTTCCGCTTCCCTTTTACTTAATTCCCTCTTCTCACCCCTTAAAAAGCCGCATCCTGCGCGGTGATATTTCTTCCCCTTTGGGGTAATATAAACAACCTCTTCCTTTTTTATCATCGGTCTTGTAATTATCTCTCTTCTCGCATCTTTTAATAACCTCTCATAACTTCTCTTTAATCCTTTAACTATGTGAGGAGAAGATACCTCTAAGAGATAGAAAGAAGCCTGAAAGGTCTTTGGTTTCAAATCATTAGGGAAGAGAAGTGCTATTGAATCATCAATTATGATGAATCGCTGGCAGGAACCATTTAATGATGTATCAAGATAGACAGAAAGGTTCTTTTTGGCTAAATAACTAGCGAGGGAATAGGCGGCGGTATCAGAAGTTATTTCTCCATCCCTGAGGAGAAGAGAGACCTTTACCTTCCGCTCCTTTCCTTTCAATAGCCCTTCGGCGATTTCTTTATCGGAGAAGGAGTTAAAGGAAAGAAGTATCTCCCTTTTCGCACTTCGCACCCGATCCAAAACGATACTCTTAATATTGGTATCGGAGGAGAAGAAGAGGTTTATTTGCGTGAAGAGAAAGAAAAGTAGCAAATTAGAGTCCTAATACCGCCCGATAACCCTGTATATCCATAAATCCGTGCCCGGAGATATTGAAGGCAATCACCTTCTTCTCTCCCGCCTCTTTTGCCTTTAATGCCTCATCAATCGCACAGGCGACCGCATAAGAAGATTCCGGTGCCGGGAGATAACCCTCACACTCAATAAATTGCCTTGCCCGCTCAAAGACATATCTCTCATCTTTCGGATAGGCGACGGTTTCAATTATCTTATGATGGCGCAAGAGGCTAATGATTGGTGAACAGCCATGATATCTTAGACCATCACCTTTAATCGGTGCCATTTTGACCTTATGCCCCAATGTACACATCTTTAACATTGGCGTGATTTCTGCATAGTCGGCGAAATCATAGCGGTATTCACCCTGAAGGTTTGGTGCTGCCTGACTCTGGGCAGCAATGAACCGAATCTTCTTACCACCCTTAAGTCTTTCACCGACAAATGGGAGAACAAAGCCACCAAAGTTTGAACCACCGCCGAGACAGCCAATCATTATGTCCGGTTCAACGCCAATCTTCTCAAATTGTCTTTTGGTCTCTAAACCAATGACTGTCTGATGCAAGAGGACATGATTTAAGACCGAACCTAAACAATAGATGGCATTCGGGTCATTTTGGGCATCTTCCAAGCCTTCGGAGATGGCAATCCCAAGGGAACCGGGATGCCTCGGATTTCTCTTATACAAACTCCTGCCCACCTTGGTTCGGGGAGAAGGCGAGGCAAATACCTCCGCACCCAAAAGTTGCATAAAATTTCGGCGGTCTCGCTTCCAATTATAAACTGCCCGCACCCAGTAAATTGTGCATTTCAATCCTAAGAGCGCCGCACCATAGGCAAGGGCAGTTCCCCATTGTCCGGCACCGGTTTCGGTCGTCACCCGATTATAACCCTCTTTCTTCGCATAATAGCACTGCGCCAGTGCGGTATTCACCTTATGACTGCCGGTCGGACTAAAAAATTCCCCTTTATAATAGAGTTGGGCTGGAGTTTGTAATCTCTTCTCTAAATTTATTGCCCGAAATAAAGGACGGGGTCTTCCTGCCTGCGAATAGAGAAGGAATAATTCTTCGGGAATTGGAATCCATCTCTCCTGTGAAGACTCTTGTTTTAAGACTTCTGCGAGAAGGAGATTTGGGAGATTCTTCAATCTTGAAGGACCCTTTGGGGGGTCTTTTGGTGGCGGAAGGGGTTCGGGTAAATCAGGCACTATATTATACCACTCCCTTGGCATCTCGTCCAAAGTTAAATTAATCTGCCGCATTTCTTTCATTTCTTTCCTCCAAGGTCTTATTCTATCCTAAGGAATAAAAAAGTCAACCTTATGCCTCTCCTGAGAAATAAGACTTACCAGATACTCCTTCAACTTCCTCAATGCCTTTGCCCGATGGCTTATCTTATTCTTTACCTCTGGTCCCAACTCGCCAAATGTCTTTTTATAACCAGAGGGAATAAAGACCGGGTCATAACCAAAACCAAACTTTCCCCGAGGAGAAAGTGCAATCAAGCCAGGACATTCGCCTTCAAAAAAGATAACCTTTTGGAAAGAGAGGGCAAGACAAATGACACACTTAAAATGTGCCCCTCTCTTTTTTAAGGGAAGACCTTTTAATCGTCTGAGAAGTTCCTTAATATTCTCTTCATATCCTGCCTTTTCACCAGCGAACCGGTGGGACTTTATCCCTGGTTCCCCTTTTAGGTGGTCAACCAAAAGTCCGGAATCCTCGCCAATCGTGAAGATTCCGGAAATCTTTAGTCCCGCAACTGCCTTCTTATAGGCATTCTCCTGGAAAGATGAGCCATCTTCCTTTACATCAAGATGGCAACTTAAATCGTGCGGAAATAAGAACTCAATCGGCAGGTCACGAAGCCCCTCAACTATCTCTTTACCTTTATCTATATTATTAGTCGCAAGAAAGACCTTCACAGAAATCGCTTCGCCCTTGGTTGTTGAGCAAGAAAACTCAAAAACCTTTTTATCTCCCCTGCCTTCTCTTTCGGACAGACAAATATCAGGTCATGGGTCTTTATTATCAAAATATCGGAGATGCCAAATGTGAATACCGGACAATCCTCGGCATAAACCAGTGAATCCTTTGTCTCACAGAGGAATGTATTACCAAATCTAATATTCCCATCCTTATCCTTTGGATAATGCCTCTCTAATGCCAACCAACTACCAACATCGTCCCATAAAAAATTTCCCTTCACGACCGCAATCTTTTCTGCCCTTTCCATTATTGCGTAGTCAACCGATATACTCTCAATCTTGTTATATAAACTTCTTAACCGTATCTTCTCTTCCTTCGTTCCAATTGCTTCTTGATATTTCATCAACTCCGCAAAGAAATGAGGGAAGTGAGATGACACTTCCTTAAGAAAAGATGAGACACGCCAGACGAAGATTCCGGAATTCCAGAGGTAATTTTTACTTTCAAGATACTTCTTTGCCGTCTCGTAATCGGGCTTTTCGGTGAAGCGGACGCCAAAAAAGGCAGTGACATCTCCCCTTTCCGCTATCACACCATTTATTTCAATATAACCGTAACCGGTCTCTATCCGGTCCGGTTCAATACCAAAGGTGACTAAATATCCCTCTTCTGCCAATTCCGTGGCGAATCTCACCGCTTGATAAAATCTTTCCTCCCGCTGAATGAAATGGTCAGAAGGTAGAACGACCATTATCCCATCTGCTGGCAGATGGGCGCAGGCTAAGGAGATTGCCGGAAAGGTATTCTTCCCCTCTGGTTCAATCAAGATTGATGAGCGATGAACCTTCAGTTCTTTATACAAAAGATTAACCATCTCTTCTGGAACGACATACCGATGATAAGAAGGAGGGGTGATGCGGGAGATTCGGCGTTGGGTATCTGCAATCAAAGAATTTTTACCAAATAGGCGCAAAAATTGCTTTGGTCTCAAACGGCGGCTCTTTGGCCAGAATCTCTCACCTCTACCGCCAGCAATTACTACTGGATAAACATTCATTTCACCTCCTGATTTTTTATCACCCCCTTAACCAAACCAAATAATAATTTGGTCCGAATGATTAAGGGTAGGCAAAGCGAATCATTGGAGATATAAATATCACCCAATATACTCTTCGGACGAGTCTTCGGTTCCAAACGGTGGGCAGTAAAACTTCCTAATGGCGTAGAAAGGATAACCCTTTCTTTGAAATCTATCTTCACCTGATAATTCTTCTTATCCAAATGAGCAAATGTCTCTACACTGCCATTTGAACCAACCATACCACTCAAGGAGCGAAGATAATACCAGAGCGTAAGTAAATCCTTTGGTGGTGCTGGGCAAAAGAAAGAAGTTCCGTCAGAATATTCAACCTTCTCCTCTGTGAACTCATAGGCAATCTCTTTCTTATACCTCCCTTCGGAAACCTTCTTATAGGATTTAAGGGTTGTCCAATCGCTCATCCTGACAATTGAAGATAGCGAATCGGAAATCTTAAAAGGGAAGTTAGATTTTAGAGTGGAAGAGAGCAAATAGACACTCTCCCCTTGAAAGAAACCCCTCTCACAGGATAGCTTCAATTCACCCGCGCGTAATGGTCCGAGATAGAGATTATAAATGAGTTTCTCGGATGAAAAGGAAAACCATGCAAGAAAAGCGATTAAAAACATAGGGAATGATAAGGGAAAAAATTAGGAATGTCAACTCAAAATAAAAAAGCCCTGAGCACCTTGGCTCAGGGCTTCTCTTTTTTTATCCTACGGTGTTACGAGCCAACGGAGTCCGGCTATCTTTTGATAGGCAAGTTTTAGAGTCACCTCATGCCCGCTAATATTGACCACCTTCATCTTGGCGAAATTGTCATTGGTATCCCAGCCGTTAGCATTTGGGTCAACCCAGAGGGAATAGACCGCACCAACCGTTAACGGTTTCTCAGTGTAATATTCAGTAGTTCCCGCAATCTTCAGGGCATCAAAGTCGGTTGTTGTTTCCTCCCGCGCGGCATTTTCTTCTGTATTATAGTTTCGCACATTGGGAGAACAGATAGTCATCGGCTGTCCCACATCGTCAAGATAGAAGTCAATCTTTGGCCAATCCGATTGATTAGCGAGGGCATAGGTTACAGCGGTTCCATCAGTGGTAAATCCGAAACCGGAGGGATGATCTGGCTCCGGGTCGCCCCGGCCATAGACAGTAAGCGTGGCGGTAGTGACCGCTGCCGTATTTAAGGTATAGGGGTCACTTTCTGTTCCATCGGCATAGGCGGTAATCTTCACCTCCTTTGCCGGAATTGTATCGTCATAGGTTGTCTCTTGGATAGTAGCAATCTTCGTCCCATCATGGTAGATATAATAGCCATCCGCTCCATCAACCCTTGTCCAGGTGAAACGAATCCCTTTGCCATTTTGGAGAACAGAGTATTGAACGCTCGGTCTCGTTAAGGAAGGGGGTGGACAACTCCCACCAATAAATACAATGGTGGCAAATATGATTAGATAGGGAATTATTCTTTTCATATTTCCTCCTTTTTAACCTTCTACCTGCTTCTTCTTAACCGGTGGTTTTGGCGGTGCCGGAACTGATTTCCTTTCCGGAACCGTCTTTGTTGCCTTGGGATGGAATTTTGTCATATGCTCCTCAAAGGCAGTCTTTAGGGCTTCAAGGTCAGAGGTGACGGTATTCAGTTTCTCCTTCAGGGCGCTTATCTCCTCAGCCTGGGCATCCACCTTCTTCGTCAGTTCCTCGGGCGGTTTGCAGTTTAATAGAATGAGAGGAATTCTTAAAATTAGACAAATTGATAGGAGATACTTCATAACTCCTCCTTACCGTTAGTTGAGTTTATGAGTTTACAAGTATCAAAACTCAATAACTCCCTAACTATTTTAGGGGTTTCGTTATTCAAAACCCTGCCGATTAAAATACCGGCCATAAGACTTCAATAATGATACCAATTTTTGAAGATTTGTCAAGTGTCTTTCAATCCCGGTCTTTTTTAAGAGGGGGTGAAAGATTTCGCCAAAGGCGAGGACCCTGATTGAGAGTTCCGAAGAGAAAATCCTCTCCCGGGATTCTGGGAAGATATTTAGGGTGAGAATCAAAAGAAACCAAGTTAGAACCATCCCTTTGACAAAACCCCAAATCCCACCCAAGATAGAATCGAGCCATCCCAATCTTATTCGGTTAAATAGACCATAAATAATGAAGGCGATAATCTGAAAGAGAAAGGCGAAGAAGAATATTATGATTAAAAGAGCAATTATTTGGCAGAAGATAATTGGGAGGAATGGAGAGAACAGAGCGACAACCCTATCCAAGTATCTTCCTATCTGGCTGATACCGACACAAACCCCAAAGATTAAGAAGAAGTCTTTCAAAAAACCCTGGCGATATCCAAAATAAATGAAAAGACCCAAGAGGGCTAATATTAGCAAGTTAATGGTCAGACCACACCTCCTATTTATATTATAACACATAATGGAGGAGTTGTCAACGGTAAAATTAAGTCCTTATAGAGAGATAATTCGCCTTTTCAACTCCTCAAATAACCTTTCCCGATTGGAAATGGTAATTTCTATAACCTCCGTATTTGGCATCTTGATAAGTGTTTGAATAAAAGGTAGAGGCGAGATGGGGATCGTCGCAATGATTAACTTATCACCTAAAAATAACTCTTTCACCATCTCCCGAAACCTTTCGGAAAATAGTTCCATCTTCCCAATCTCATCAATAACGATTATCCCCTCTTCCCTTTTACCCTTTTCCAATTCCGGTAAGGCAATCCTTTCAAACCTTGCCAAGTCAACACCATACTTAGAGACACGATGCGGAGTTTTGAAATCAATATGTGCCATCACATCATCTTTCCCTCCAAAGTTAATGACCCTAAAACCACGCCTTATTCCTCCTTCCCTTATCTCTTCGGTATAAAAACCAAAGATATTTTTATTCCCTTTCTTTAATTCTACCGCCAATTTCTTCACAATCGTTGTCTTTCCGATACCAGGTCTTCCACGGAGGAGTAATCTTTCCACCTTAGATTATAAGTAAAATATTTAAGTCCGCAAGTAATTGACATCACCCGAAAAGGATGCTGGATTTTATAAATTCCTCTGGGATGGAAGCCGGTAATCTTAAAATTCCGAGGAAGATAATAAAGACAGATTAATCTCTCCTCGTTTTCAGAGAACGGCGTTAAGTCGGAATCTATCTTTCAATTCCTGCTTTTTGCCTTTATTCCAGGCGGAGACTCGTGAGAAATAGCCAGTCACCCGGGTTGTATGGTCAATATTGGTAGAATGACAGTAGGGACATTTATCTCGTAATCCCCTTGAGGTCTTAAAGCAATTATTGCAGGATGTGAACTCCGGGGAAAAGGCAATCTGGGCATTCCGGGTTTCGCGAAATGTCCTTTTAACGAAATTGGCGATTGATTCCTTTGCCGGTCTCGCTTCACCTAACCAGATATGGGTGAGTGCCCCGGCTTCAATCATATCATGGAACTTTCCTTCCCAATAGACCCTTTCTTGTGGCGGGATTGGTGCGACAATATTCAGATAGGTAGAATTTGTATAGTAGACACTTTCAGTGGACAAATCACCTTTGAGAACAGACTTCGCCTCCTTCGGGAACTCCTCCAGGTCAAGACACGCCAGACGATAGGCGGTAGATTCCGCTGGTGTCTGCTCTAAAACAAACCGCATCTGATACTTTTCCGAAGCAATCTTCGCCTCCTTCCGCAAAAAGGAGATCACCTTTAACCCAAACTTAAATGCCTCTTCGTCTTCATGCAGTTGCTTACCTAAATGATATTGCACCATCTCATTTAACCCAAGCATACCCACAAGATAAGTTACCCGATGGAGCCTTAGATATGGTTCACCGTCTCTTTCCATCGTTAAGAGGGCTAAGGGACCTTTTTCTTTTAGCGAGAGGAGCCTTTCAATAAATGCCTTTTTGGCAAGGTGTGCCTTAATTGTTAACTGGAATAACCTTGATAATTCAGCAAATAGTTTCTCATCAGAATGTCTTGCCACATAAGCACAGCGTGGTAGGTTTAGGGTTACATTCTGCAGGGCGCAGTAGCGCATCTTCCAAGGTCGAGAGGCATCAAGCAAATCGCTCTTTTCCAACTTAAAAGAGAGGCGGCAGCATTCGGAAATCCTTGCGGTATTTCCCCGGTCAAAGACGAAATAGGTATTTCCCATTAGAGAGGCGACCTCTGAGATGTGAAGTAAGAACTTCTCACTCTCCGGTTCGGAGAAGAAGTCATCAGTGATATGAACCAGGGGTTTCGGAAAGAAGAAGGGTCTTTTTGTGCCATCGCCCTCCATATAGACATCAAATATCGCCCAGAGAAACCTTTTTGCCAGCTTTGCATAATCCTTATATTTCTTTCCGGTATAATTACCCCCAGGACCGATTGCGGGAGTTTCCGCAAAATGCTTGGGAATTTCCCAGTAGAGATTCAAATCGGAAAAGATTGCCTGACCACCGCGGGCAACATTCTGCTGGGAATATTCAAAGATTAGCATCTGTGCCAATTGGTGGAGTTCGCGATTGGAAAGCCCTTCTAAGAAGGGGGCAAAAAAGATATTGACCGCATCCCAGCCAATCGCCCCGGCAAAATGCCCCTGCAAGGCGCAGGAGAATTTTACCATATGGGCAAGCAATGTATCCGGATGTCTTGCCGGCATCGCAATTGAAAGGGCACCCGGTAAGGAGAGACCAAACTTCTTCACATATTCAATTGATTGTCCTGAGCAATAGGGTCGGTTGATAAAACCCAAATCGTGGAGATGAATCTCACCTTTAATATGGGCACTGGCAACATCCCTTGGAAATACTTGTTCCAAGGCATATTGCTTATTTATCGTCTCCGCCAAGTTGAGGTTTATCGCCTCCGGACTGTGTGGGGTATTAGCATTTTCATTATTCCTCTCCGTCATTAACCGCTCCACATCATAAAGGGGCAGACCGAGTCGGGCATGTCTTCGCCTGATTTCTAAGAGTCCGCGCTCAATGAGTTTAGCATTAACCATTTCCCGAATTAGAGATGTGGTCAGGGGACGAACATTAGCCAAAAGAATCGTATCCTCCACCTCCTGGGCAATCTTCCTTGCCAATTCCTCACCCAGTTCTGTCTCCCGCACCAGGGCATTAACAATCTTCTCCTTATCCCAAGATTTTATCTCATCCTCGGAGGTCTGCACGAAGAGGGCAACATCTGTCGCCTCCCGAGGCAGGGCTCGCTTCTTCCGCAAGATTCGCCGCTTCTCCCGATATAAGATATATGCCTTGGCGGTTCTGGCATGACCATTTTCAATCAAGACCCTTTCTACTGCATCCTGAATCTCCTCCACTTCTGGAATATGATAACCTTTCTCTTGATAGAGAAGTTCGCAGACCTTTTTCGTCAACTCAATGGCTAATTCTCGATTCTCACCGCCGACCGCTTTGGCGGCGGAAAAAATGGCGTTCGTAATCTTTTCGGGATTAAACTCCTCAATCTTCCCATTTCTCTTTCGGAGATATCGGAAATAAGGGTATTGGTGCTCAGTTATTGCCTCTGGCAGCCTAACTTCCTCAGTAGCAATTTGGGAATTATGATTCCTTTGATTCAACATCACCCCCCCTTTTTTAATGAAAACCTTCCTTTCATCTCTTTTATTCTTTGCAACTCCTCCTGAAACTGTTCAATATTTTCAAAGTTTTTATAGACCGAGGCGAATCGGCAATAAGCAACTTCATCCAGTTCTAAGAGTCTTGATAAAACCATTTCGCCCAAATCTCTTGAGGCAACTTCTAAACGAGAGGAATCTTGCAGTTCCTTTTCAATTGAATTGACTATTTCTTCAACCATTTCCCGGGAGATTGGTCTCTTCCGACAGGCTAAAAGAATACCAGCGATAAGTTTATTCTTATCATAGACCTCTCGCCGCCCATCGCTCTTTATCACAATAATCGGCGCCTCCTGAATATATTCAAAGGTAGTAAATTTTTGGCCACAAGCAAGACATTCCCGACGACGTCTGACAGCACTTCCCTCAAGAACCGGTCGGGAATCGGTCACTTTATCTTCATCCTTTCCACAATTCGGACATTTCATATTCTATTCAAGATATAGTATTAAAATATATTATACCACAAAATCTTGAAAAGTCAAGTATCAACATATAGTATTTATTTTATCTTACTACAAAATATTGATAAATCAAGTAGAAAATCCTTTTCTCCCTTTCCAATAGCGGTAGTTGGGATAAGGGAAAGACAGAACTATTGAAATTTGTTCACTATTGGATATAATGAAAGGATGAAACAAAGGAAGAAACACGATTAAATTAAGGAGGAGATATGAAAAGGTTTTTACCTTTAATTCTTTTAATAACTATCGCTTCTGTCTCAACGGAGGAGATGCCCTGTTCGGCTTGCGATAATTCTCATTTCGGT
>JBBIHO010000047.1:0-10027 GCA_037446935.1 Caldifarciminota bacterium
TGGTTTTTCTCTTCCCAGTAGTTCCTGGGGGGAATCAAGTGACTTATGGCAGGATGATACGGTTGGCTTATGTGAATATACCCTACCGTCATCCGATTTTTACTCTGGGTTGCCAAGTGGTGTCAGGGTGAAAAATATCTCGCCAGCGGGTAGAGAGATGAGAGCGGACTTAGAGATTCACCCGGTTCTCTTAGGAAAGGTTTACGCCTTTCCCAATCCGTTGATAAAAAAGGGGAGTGCGGACATTTTGAAGATTTATTATTGTCCTTCGGATACCGAGAGGGTTAGAGAAAGACCGCCCTTTCATGTCTTCATTTATACTTTGGCTGGTGAACATATAAAAACGATTTCCGGGAATGCCGAAGAGAGGACTGCTTACTGGGATTTGAAGAATGAGAAGGGAAGAGAGGTTGCCAGTGGTCTCTATTTCTATATAATAGAAGTGAAAGCGGAGGGTAAGCCCACAGCCGAACGCCGGCGGGGATTTTTCAGTGTTGTGCGATAAGGGAGGAGATATGTTTAACTTTAAGGGAAAGAAGATAATCGTCACCGGTGCCGGTTCTGGAATTGGCAGGGCAATTGCCAAGCGTTTTGCGGAATTTGGCGGCTACTTAGCGGTTTGCGACATTGACCCAGATGCGGCTTCGCTTGTTGCCAAAGAGGTGGAGATAATTGGGGCGCGGGCATTACCCTATAAAGTGGACTGTGCGGTCTTCTCCGAGGTGGTAGCGGTGGTTGAAAAGATTGCCCAGGACTTCGGCGAGATCAATATACTGGTTAACAATGCCGGTATCACAAGCGATGCCCTATTAATTCGGATGAAGGAAGAGGATTTTGACCGGGTTTGCGCGGTAAACCTGAAAGGGACCTTTAACTTCACAAAAGCGGTTCTCAAATATCTCTTAAAAGAGAGGTGGGGAAGGATAATAAATATCTCCTCGGTTGTCGGCGAGGTGGGAAATCCGGGTCAGGCAAATTATGCGGCGGCAAAGGCAGGAATCATTGGTTTTACGAAATCAATCGCCAAGGAGTTGGGAGCGCGGAATATTACCGCCAATGTCATCTCCCCGGGCTTTATTTTAACCCCGATGACCGAAAGACTCGCACCGGAGATAAAGGAGCGTTGGTTAAAAAATATCCCTCTGGGTCGGGCTGGTTTGCCAGAAGATGTCGCAAATCTCTGCCTATTCTTATCCTCCGATTTTGCCTCTTATATCACCGGACAGGTTATCCGAGTTGATGGCGGGATGTTTTAGAGGGCAAAAATCATCAGTATCGTTTACCTTTGATTAGAAGGATATTCCTTGGCGGTCTTCTCTTTTCTTATCTATTTGGGTTTAAGTTTGTTGTCCTTGGGGATAGGACACCACAAGAGACCGAGAAGGGTTTAAGGAAGAGTGCATTTGAGACCGCATTAGAGGAGATTAAGGTAATAAAGCCAGATTTTATCGTCCATTTGGGAAATCTCATAAGGGGGCATATTAAGGATACGGTGCGTCTGAAAAGGGAATGGAATTATATTCTTAACACCTTCTCCCAATTGGGTATTCCCTACCACATCTGTCCGGGAAGCGAGGATATCTGGGATGAGAAGTCAGAGGAGATTTACCTCCGTTATTTTCACAAGACCTATTCCTCCTTCCAATATGAGAATTGCCATTTTGTCCTCTTAGATTTTTCCCGGTTTCCCAAATACAGTGATGTGCCAAAAGAGATGATTGATTGGTTAAGGGATGACCTCTCTTCTCACCGGAGGGCACGCTTCACCTTTATCTTCTTTCACCGACCCTACTGGCGGCAACTGAAGGAGAAATGGGGTCTCCATAAGGTCTTTCGCGATTATGGCGTTGATTATGTCTTCTCCGGCGCCGACTGTTTTTATACCTATCACTTTATGGACAGTATTCATTACTTCTCAGTCGGACCAACCGGGGCAAAGTTCAAATGGGAAACCGATGAAGAGCGTGGGGCATTTCCCAACTATCTCTTAGTGGAAGTGACAAAGAAGGGGGTTAATCTTTTGGTCATCAAGCCGGGTTCTATCCTACCCAAGGAGGTTGTTACCTTAAAGGAGATTGAGGAGAGAGAAAGATTGGAAAAGGAAGATATTGTAATTTCGGAATTCTCCCTCGCCGAGGATACGGTTGCGGTTTCAATCGCCAATCCCTTCTCTTATGAATTAAAGGGCGAAATTCGCTGGCTTACCAATTCCTGGGAAATCTCACCACTCCGGGCAAAATTTTATCTCGCCCCGCAGGGGAAGGGATATTTCTCCTTCCGGGTGAAATTTAATGAACTTAACCTCTTTCCCCTCCCGGAGTTAATATTTACCTATCCGAAGGAAGAGAGTGGCGAACAGGTGATAACCAAAAGGCTTAAAATAAAAAGGGAGGTGAAGATTGGTAAGGTCAATCTGCCGCCAATGATTGATGGCGAGTTGCGGGAATTTAAGGATAGCATCCTCTCATTTGGCAATGAGAAGGGTGAGAGGTCAAATTTGAAATCGGTTCTCTTCTTAGGTTATGACACGAATCACTTATATTTCGGAATGAGGAATTATGAGAGGGAGATTAAGGCGCGGGTTAGGGAGCGGGATGGCGAGATAAAGGAAGATGATTATATCTCCCTCCTTTTGAGTCCGGCTCCGGATACGATATATGAGATTTCATTAAATCCCTTAGGCTTTCTTTTTGATGTGCGGTATGTGAAAGAGAAAGGTCGCTACCGGAAAAGGGAATGGGATGGTAGATATGAACTGAAGACAAAGGTTGGCGAGAATTACTGGCAGTTGGAGATGGCAATCCCTTTGCAGAAACTTGGATTAAAGGGGAAGGAGAGAATCGGTTTCAACCTCTTCCGCTATTCCCCAGAGGATACTGCCTCCCTCACACTACAACCGCCATTTTCCCCGGAGGCGAAGAATTTAGGAACTCTAATCCTGAAAGAATAAGGGAGTAAAAGGATAATGAATCGTCTGATAAAGATTTTGATTATCTTGGGGATGATTGGCTTTATCTTCTTAATCATCATCAGAATCTTCTTCCCTTCCGAAGAGAATAGAATCCTCCGATTGATTGAAAAGGGGAGGGTGGCGGTAGAAAGGGAGGATATAAGTACCTGTTCTGAGATATTAAATAGGGATTACCTCGATTCCTGGGGTAATGATTACTGGCGAATACTCAGATATTTAATGGGTAATTTTCGGGTTTATGATAATATAAAAGTCCATCTACTGTTCCGGAAGGTTATTTTAAGAGAACCTTTCGCCCAGTGCAGTTTGCATGTTCGGGTATCAGGGAGGCATATAAGTTATGGAGAGGAGATAATTTATGCCTCACCCCTTCTCCTCTCATTTATCAAGGAGAATAAGAAGTGGTATGTAATCTCCGCCTCCGAATAAAAAAGGGGCTTTCGCCCCTTTTTCAGAAGTGCCAGAATTTTCGGCACCCCTTAGCACCTGAGAGCCCCTCCCTTTCCCTTTAGCAATTTTTATGCCAAATTATTATTTTTTAACATATTGGAAATCAATGACTTATAAATTAAGGATATAAATTTTTTTATAAAATGTTGATTTTTACGACAATTCTGTTGATTTTTTCGGCAAAACGATTCGGAAAGGGGATTAAAAGGGAGATGGCTTTTTGGGATTAGAATCGCCTCAAGAGATTGCCTTAAAGAGAGATTAAGTGATAGATTGAAAGTTATATTTAATGATTGATATAAAATTTGATTTTTTAGCCGATTTTGATTTTAATTTATTTAATTTTATAAAGATCTTTCTTTTGACAGGTGGGGAGGTATCCCTCCCCCCACGGCAGTTTGAGAAAAGAATCCCCCTCTATAAATATAGAGTAAAAAATTGGGCAAAGTGTTTCTAAAATCTTTAAGCCGACCCCCTCTCATAATGAGAAGATTGATAATAAAAAAAACGAGTTCGGGGATTGACTTTTCTTTTGTATCGGATAATATTAAACCTGCCCTGAACTTATTTCAGGGACCGAAAGCGGAGTGAATATGAGTATAAAATTATCCAAAGAGATATTGAGAAGAGAAGCCAAAGTAGGAATTATTGGTTTGGGTTATGTCGGTCTGCCGCTGGCGGTTGAGGTTGCCAATGCTGGTTTTCTCGTGCGGGGTGTGGATATTGATAAAGGAAAGGTTAGTAGAATAATGGAAGGAAAGAGTTATATTGAAGATGTCCCGGATGCTCATATCCAAAGGATTGTGCCAAAATATTTTACCGCCCACACTGATTATTCGGTCCTTAGGGAATGCTCAATAATCAACATCTGTGTCCCAACCCCTTTCTCACCAAATAAGGAACCGGATATCTCTTATATTATTAAGAGTGGTGAGGGTATTGCGAAGATAATGCGTCCCGGACAACTTATCATCTTACGCAGCACAACCTATCCGGAGACAACGGAGAAGGTTCTTTTGCCGATTCTTGCTAAATCAGGATTAGTCTTAGGGAAGGATTTCTATCTAGCCTTTGCCCCGGAAAGGGTTGACCCGGGAAATAAGACCTGGACGATGAAGAATACTCCGGTTGTTGTCGGTGGGGTTAGTAAAACCTGCACAAGGTTAGCCGAACTCTTCTTCTCCCAATTCACGGAAAAGGTCCATACCGTCTCATCGCCAAAAGTGGCAGAGTTGAGCAAATTGTTGGAGAATATCTTTCGCAGTGTGAACATTGCCTTGGTGAATGAACTGGCATTATTATGCGAGCGGATGGATATTGATGTCTGGGAGGTTGTGGAAGCGGCATCCAGTAAACCATTCGGCTTTATGCCCTTTTATCCTGGTCCAGGAATCGGCGGCCATTGCATATTGGTTGACCCTTATTACCTTTCCTGGAAGGCAAGGGAATATGATTTCCACTCCAACTTTATTGAATTAGCGGCCAAGACGAATGAAGATATGCCCTATGCGGTCTGCGAGCGTCTCTTTGAAATTCTTGGGCGGGAGGGAAGACCGGCATCGCGTGCGGTAATCTTAATCCTTGGCGCGGCATTTAAGCGAGATGTTGCGGATGTGCGAAATTCTCCTGCCCTCAAGGTTATAGAGATTCTTGAAGGAAAGGTTAAGAGAATTCTTTATAATGACCCATTTGTCCCAGAAGTAATAATTAAGGGTAAATCCTTTAAGTCGGTTCACCTGACAGTCGCCTTATTAAAAAGGGTAGATTGTGTCTTAATATTAACTGACCACTCCTCTTATGATTACGAGTGGATTTTAAGGCATTCGCCTCTAATCTTTGATACCCGCAACGCAATAAAGAAAAGGGGAGAAAAGAAACTTTATACCCTCGGGAGAAAGATTTAGGCCTTTCTCCCAAAATTCCTTGGAATGTTGACATATTGGAGTCTATTTTTATAATATAATTAGTGCGAAGAGTAATCATTCGGAGTTTTTGCCTCTTTCTCCTCTTCTGTTCCCCAAAGCGCGATAATCCTTACGACCCAAACTCCGATCTCTATAACCCCAGAACTACCTTGCGTGGGTGTTGCCTCTCCCGAACCAATATTCCAATTCCCGATGCCCGGATTCGTCTCCGTCTTATAAAGGACCATACATTCTACGAGACCTTCACCGATTCGCAAGGAAGATATGAAATAATTGATTGTCCAGCGGAAAGTATATTAGTATCTGCGGAAAAGGAGAATTTTGCCCCGGAAACAACCTCCATTTCACCGGTTGTCTATAAGGTGGAGACATTGAATTTTATCTTAGAAGGACTACCAAAAATCTTAAATGCAGATGTCTTTTCTCATTACTGCCAGCGCCATATCCCTTATGATTCGGCTGTCCTCACTTTGCGATGTGAAGTAAAGGATGAGGAAGGGCAGGGTGATATTGCCTCGGTCTTTGGTGTCATTGAAGGGCTTGCGGATACCCTCCCGCTACTTTTTCAATCGGGCCTTTTGTATGAGAAATCATTCCGGGAGGAGAGTTTATCAAGGAGTCTTGATGAGATTATTGGGCGAAATATTTCCATTTGGGTTAAGGATATCTTTGGGCATTTGGTCCACACGAATCCCCTTCACCTAATCCGCGTAATCAGGAACCCCCCAGAACCGGTTTCACCACTCGGCGGCGACAGTGTCTCGCACCACCCAATTCTTGTCTGGCGTCCTTTCAATTACCGTTATGAACATTCCTTCTTCGTTCTTATCTATCGCATAATCCCCAATTTAGAACCAATCCTTTATCGCCGTTACGAAAATATCCCAAAGTCCGATACCTCCCTTCTCGTTACCGATTCCTTAATCCCTGGTTATTATTATTGGCAGATTGGTGTCTTAGATTCTTACAATAATTGGGCAAAATCAGCAGAGGCTGTATTCCGGGTTGGTTCATTAATAGGGAGATGAAAATGAACGATAAGAACGATACCCAGAAGCCACTATCCCCCAAGCGCTTGGAAACCTTACACCGGATCGCGATGGAGATAAATTCCATCTTGGATTATAAGGAACTCTTAGAGAAGATAATGGACCTCGTCTTGGAAACCCTAAATGCCGAAAGGGGAGTAATCTGTCTCAAAGAGGATTCTGCCACCAGCGGATTCATTCCGGTCACCGCCCGCGATACCCGAACCGGCAATTTAGAGGATATAAAACGAATCTCCAAAAGTGTGATTGATGAGGTTCTAAAAACGAAGAAACCAATCCTTCTCCATAGCGCAATGGATGAATCTCCTTTTGCTGCTAAGGAGAGCATAATCATCTCTCAAATCAAGTCGGTTTTGGCTTGTCCCCTTATGTGTCGGGAGGAACTAATCGGTGCCATCTACTGCGACTCGTTATCGCAGAAAGGGGTCTTTACAACGGAGGATTTAGATTTCCTCATCGCCTTCGCCAACCTCTGTGCCATAACAATTGAAAATGCCCGCCTGCGGGAGATGCTCTTAACCGAAAATATCCATCTAAAGATGGAGATTGCAAAAGACTATTCCTTTGAGAATATTATCGGCGCAAGCGAAAAGATGTTAAAGGTCTTCTCCCTCATCAAAAGGGTGAGCCGGACCGATGTGAATGTCTTAATCCAAGGGGAATCCGGAACCGGCAAGGAATTGGTGGCAAGGGCAATCCATTATCAGAGTGCAAGAAGGGAGAGGATGTTTGTTCCAATATATTGTGGTTCAATGCCTGAGACCCTCTTAGAATCAGAACTCTTTGGTTATAAGAAAGGGAGTTTCACTGGTGCCCTTTATGATAAGAAGGGTCTCTTAGAAGAGGCAGACGGTGGTAGTCTCTTCCTGGATGAGGTAGCGGATATTCCTTTTGCCACCCAGGCAAAACTCCTCAGATTTCTCCAGGAGGGTGAAATAAGAAGGATTGGTGAGACCGAGCCGCGAAAGGTTTCGGTGCGGATAATTGCCGCTACCAATCGCTCGCTGAAGGAAGAGGTGAAGAAGGGAAACTTCCGGGAGGACCTCTTCTATCGCCTAAATGTCTTAGCCATCAACCTGCCACCACTAAGAGAAAGGGGAGACGATGTTATTCTTCTGGCGAAACATTTCTTAGAGAGGTTTTCTCAGAAGTATAATAAGGAAATTAAAGGATTTAGTGCTCGGGCATTAAAATTGATTCGGACCTATCACTGGCCCGGAAATGTCCGGGAATTAGAAAACGCAATTGCCCGTGCCTGCGCCCTTGCGGAAGGGCAATTGATTACTCCCGAAGACCTCTTTTCCGAAGAGGATATTCAAAGGAGCCCTATCCTCACGACCTTAAAGAAGAGCATTAAAGAGACGGAGCGGGATAGGATTATTGACACCCTAAAACGCTGTGGTGGTAATAAGACGGAAGCGGCAAAAATCCTGGGGATTTCCCGGCGTAGTTTATATTATAAGATAAAAGAATTGGGGATTGAGGGATAATGCTTCCGGAATCTCTTGCCGAGAAATACGAAATCTTAGAAACCCTCGCTTCTTCCCATTTCTCTACGGTCTATCTCGCTTTACAGAAACCGTTAGGGAGAAAGGTGATTGTGAAGGTGATTGCCCCCCATATTGCGGAAAGCGAGACCGCTACTAAACGATTTGAGAGGGAGGCAAAAATCCTTGCCAATCTGGATGACCCAGGAGTCGTCAAGATTTATGACTACGGACAAGAAAAGGGAGAGCCGTTTATCATCTCGGAGTTTGTGGAAGGGGAAAATCTCACTCAGGTTTTAGAGAAGAGAAAGACTTTGGAACCAAAAGAGGCTCTGAGGATTATTAAAAGTGTGTCGGAGATCTTATCCCGAATCTATAAAAAGGGAATCCTCCATCGGGATATCAAACCATCCAACATCATCTTAAAGAAAGATGGCCAGGTGAAATTGACTGACTTTGGACTCGCCAGAAGTTTTAACATTGAAAGGTTGACAATTGAAGGTGAAATAATCGGTACCCCGGCTTATATGTCGCCGGAACAGATTTCCGGTAGACCGGTTGACCACCGTTCCGATATCTTCTCCTTAGGGGTGGTGGCTTACGAACTCTTGACCGGAGAAAACCCCTTCATTGCCGATACCCTCTCTGGTGTGCTGAATAAGGTATTAAATTATAACCCGGAAGGGATTAAAAACCTATCTCCCACGGTTGCCCACTTATTGGAAAAGATGCTGGCAAAGAGTCCGGAGAAGAGATTCCAATCCTTTGAAGAGGTGAGCATGCGAATAGAAGAATTGTTAGACTACCCATCGCGCAAAAAGGTAAAGAGAGGTCTCAATTATAAGGTTGTATCAGCAGGAATTCTCACTCTTATTTTCATCGGGTTTCTTATCTTCCACTGGCAAGGCAAAGAGAAAGGGTTGCCAAAAACCTGGACACAAATCCTCCCGGATACCCTCCCAATGATTAATGATACTAAACCAAAGGCGAACTTTCCAACCGATACTCTCCGCCCGAAAAAGGCGGTAAAGAAAATAGCGACCACCATTACTCTTCCTACTGCCACGGACAGTGGTTATTTAAAGATAAGAGCCAAACCCTGGGCTGATATCTACATCAATTCAAGATATCTCGGACAAACCCCACTTAGCCAGGCAATCAAATTGAAAGCCGGGGCGGTGAAGATAAGATTTTCCAATCAGCAGTTCGGGATATTGGATACGATGATAAATATTATACCAAAGGAGACGACCGAGATTTCTTTAGATTTTCGGAGCCACTTCTCCGGGTTAAAGGTCTTTGCCGAACCATGGGCGGAGATTTATATTGATGGCGAATATAAAGGGCAAACTCCGATTGGCACTATCTATCTCCCTCCGGGGCGGTATGAGTTAAAACTCTTAAATCCGAACTTTCCGCCCTCGGTTGAGACACTTGATTTTAAGATGGGGGAAGTTAAGGTGAAGTCAATCAAATGGTAATTTGGCATAATTTTTGCTTCTTTATTAAAGAGATGAGGTCTCTTTTAGTTCTTTCTCTTGTCACTTCATTATTCGGGGCAGGGTGGGAATACCGAAGTTCATTAAATTTCCCACGCACTGGTCTTATCTGTGAAGTGGTGCAGGGTAAAATCTATGCCATTGGTGGTAAAAACGATACCGCAGTTCTGGGAATCTGTGAGGAATATGACCCCCAGCAGGATACCTGGGTTATTAAGCGACCAATGCCGACCCCGCGCTACGGAGCGGTCTCTGGTGTCTGGGAAAATAAGATTTATGTGATTGGCGGTGATACCCACCCATTTCGGGCTTCACCAACCAATATTGTAGAGGTCTATGACCCAGAAAGAGATACCTGGGAGAGTGTCAATTCCTTTCTTCCGACCCCTCGTTCCGGAATCGGAGGCTGCGCCCTTTCTCATCGGATTTTTGTGATGGGCGGTAGTAGAAGGGGAGAAAATTTTACCGATACGGTTGAGGTTTACGATATCCGGGAGAATCGTTGGCTGGTAAAGAGATCAATGCGCACCCCCCGCGCCCTTTTTGCGACCGCAGCAACTAATAAGGTCTATGCCCTGGGTGGTCTCTGTCAGGGACCAATTGCCTTATGTGTGGTATATGATGAGAGTTCAAATAACTGGCGTCC
>JBBIHO010000048.1:0-2098 GCA_037446935.1 Caldifarciminota bacterium
TGGCTCCTCCTTATCTTCATCTTACAGATTTAAGAAGGGTAGATGGTGCAACACTTTCCCCTACCTTTACCGTCTTCGTCTCCCCGTGATAATCAATCACCACCCTATCCTTCTCAATCTTTACAATTCTCCGTCCGCTAATCTCATCCCCAACTTTCAATGTCTTACCATCAATAATCACATAACTTCCGGTCTCGCTGTAAAATATCGCCTGAAGAACATTCAATCCTATCTTTTTACCCTTTCCCCTTTTACCCTTCAATGCTTCTCGCCGCATCCTCGCTTCTGCCCTCCGTCTTTTCCTCTCTTCGCGTAATCGTTTCCTCTCTTCCCGCTTCCGCAACCTCTCTTTCCTTCTCTCTTCCCTTGATAACCTCTCTTTCCTTTCCAACCGCCCCGCTCTCCTGCCCGCTCTTCTTGACACCGCTAAGGTATCGGAAGTCTTTTTCCGAGCAGTGGTCGGTGGTCTCTTCGGCTTGAGTGCCACCTGATAACCAATAAAGAGAAGGACGCCGATGAGAATTAAAAGTATAATACCTCTTTTCACATTTCTCCCCCGGAAAAAAGGCTTGAGGTGTAGATATTTAAGAGGAGTCGCGCTTCAATCTCCGGCCGGAGTTCTGCCTTACCCGTCATATCCAGTTCGTGAATCTTCACATAGAAAGGGAAATCTTTCAGTGACTCAATGAATCTCCCGATATCCAGATACTTCCCCTGACAGGTAATTTCAAAAGGCAAAGGTCTTATTGGCACATCCTCAGTCTCCGAAAGCAAGAGGGTATCCAGTCCCGGCGGCCGGATAGCGAGAAAACGAACATCATACTTTTTTGCCTCAGAAGCGAGTCTCTTTGTCAAATCCAAAGTCACATGACGGGGTGCCACCTTTTGAATAAATTGGCGATTTGCCTCTTCGAGTTCTTCAATCTTTAAACGCAGTCGCTCAATCTCTCTTGCCATCGCCCTGATTTCGCTAATTCGCGTCTGCACCTTTTTAATTTCGGCGTTCACCCGTAGTCGGGAAGCAATTCGCGGCCGATAGAAAAAGAAGAGAAAAAGCAGAAAGATGACAAAAATCGCCACAATACCAATTATTAAAACACCCCTCTCTCTTATTGCCATACTTCACTCCTTTTCACCTTCTATTTCAAACTCTAAAACATCCTCTCCTTCTAAAATCGTCTTTGTCTTATTTACCAGTCGCACTTCCCGAATCACATTCCCCAATTCCAGTCGCATCATAAACGAAGAAAGGTCAAGTTCCTGAAATTCTGCGGGACCGGTAACGATGCCCTTCATCCTTATCTCCCGCAAACCAGTAAAGGTGAGAGAGGTGAGTTGGATATTGGAAGGAACCTCTCGGCTTATATACTTCATAAAAGGAACCGTCACATCTTCCACCCCTACAATATCGCGCAAAAGTTTTCCTCTCGCCTCTAACTCCGTAATCTTCTTGGATAGTCTGAGATGTTCTTGGGCAACCCTTTCTTCCTCTTTCAACTCCTGCTCGAATCGGCGCAGTCGACCTCGCTCCACCACCTCCTGAGTTGTCAGAAATAGATATATCAAAATAAAAACTGGAATTGCAATTACCGCCATACTGGAAACAAGGGCAATATCCCGTGTCCGATAACGCTTCGCCTTCAATTCGCTCGGCAGCAGGTTAACTGCCCGGTGGTCAAAATGTAAACCAAGGCAAGCAACCAAACGATGCCCAATCTCTTCCTCCGGCGAGGTTCCTGGTTTATAAAGATTATATGTCTTAAAAGGGTCAAAGATGGCGGTAGGGATCTTTAAGTTTGTCTCCAGATATTCCCGCAATCCATTCATCTTTGCACTACCGCCGCAGAGTAAAATCCGGGAAATTGCCGGCACACTAAATTCTCGCTTGTAATAATCAATACTTCTATCCACCTCCGCCAAAAGCCTCTCCAGGGCAGTTCGCTGTAAGGCGAATAGCCTCTTTACCTTTATTCCTGATGGCAATCTCTTTTCCGATTCCTCCGGAGGTATTCCGTATTCCCTTTTGTATCTTTCCGCTTCTTCCGCAGTAAGGGCTAATTGTCCCTCTTCGGTGCTTATTGATACGGTCATCGCCTCC
>JBBIHO010000048.1:2113-9954 GCA_037446935.1 Caldifarciminota bacterium
CGCGGTGGTTACCGTCCTTGCCAGTCCGATATCATTACCTTTCATAAATAAGATGTCGGTGAATTCCGAACCGATATCAAGCACACAGATAACCTCTTCCGGTCTTGGTTTAACAAACTGCCGCACCGCTCCAGCCAAAGCAAAGGGAATTACCGAAATCGCAGTTGGCTCCAAACCCGCCTTTTTTACGGTTGAGATATGGTCGGAAATAATATCCTTCCGTGCCGCCACCACCATCACATTATCCCGGACCGCTCCCGCTTCCATCATCTGCCCTAACGGTTGAAAATCTAATATCGCTTCATCTAAGCTAAAAGGAGAATACTTGTCCAGTCTTAAAAGTATTGAATCCCGCAGTTCCTTTCTTGACATCCGGGGGAAAGGAGCCTGTCGCATACTTACTGAGGGACCGGATACGAAGGTATAAACCCGAGATGGTTTTATCTCGCGAATCAATTCGCGGATGACACTTGCCACATCTGTAATATCGCCTATTTCGCGGAGCCCATAGTCAACCACCTTTCCCTTATCCATCAGGACAAATTTCACCGACCCAGTTCCAATGTCAATACTTAAATCGCCCCTGCCTTCTGGCTTAAAAAGTTTCTTTATATTAATCCCAGCCATTAATACCCCCTCTTTTTACTCCGTTCCTACCTTAAAGTTGATTAAAGAACCGTCGCTGAACTTAATCTTTACCCTTTTCTCATACATATTCAAAGGGTTACTACCTAATGAGTCAGCGGTAAAATTTTCTACCGTAAACCTCACTATCCTTTGGGGAATAAATCGTAAGGTATCCGTAAAGAAAAGATCCTCCATCTCGCCAACTCGATTTCCCGAATAATAAGTTGTATCATCGGCGGTTATCGTATTATAATAAGCCGTAGTATCCCAGACATCTATTAACCTCAGGAAAAATACCTTAACCGTATCTTTCGCCCAATTCATCACTTTAAATTCTATTGAAGAGGAGTCTTCGGAAAGGATATTGGAGGAGTTGCCCAAATAAATCAAAGGACCGCCAATCGTCCTTGGTAGTTTAAAATCTAACATCACCTTTGTATTTGGCGTAACCACCACATACTTCTCTAAGGTCTCATAAGGAGTGAATAACTGTATCCGATGTCTGCCGATTGGGATACCGGTAAACTGATAAGAACCTGCCGGAGTTGGTCTAACCGAATCCTGTCTCATCTCACCGTTTTTGGGATAGGTTATCTTTATCTTTATCCTGTCCGCAAAGTCTCCGGGTGGTGTATTCTCCCTATCCATAACCTGTCCAAAGACTGTATTGTCAAAAAGATGGCTCAAACTATCGGCAATCTTTGAAGTGAGGGTAACCCGACCGTTACCAAAACTCCTTATTGTCAAATCCTCCGGCAGGTATTGATAAAATCTTCCCCAGGCATCTTTCTTATAACCCTCCGCATCCTCGGTAAATGAGATTTTATAATAAGGTCCTTTCCAGAGCGGTCCTTCCGGTCTTATTAGACTACCCAGGCTGTCTGGTAATTTGCCCATATCTCCAACATAACCAAAGTCTATCCGCTTCCCATCGCTAATCAAATCCTCATCACCGATAATCCCTTTTATTAACCTCTTCATCTCCGCCATCGTTTCATCAAAAAGTCCTCTCTCTCGCACCTTATCAATCGTTGAAAGAGTCACCCCCGCAAGGACACCGACGATGAGCATCACGATAATCATCTCTAAGAGGGTAACTCCCTTAGAAAATTTTAAGCCTCCGCACAGGTGAACGGAGAACGGTGCTAAGCCGAATCGTTGTTTCATATCACTGAAAAAGGACATTGCTAAACTTCAACACGACATCCCTTTTACCAATCTTGGGATAAACAGTTATAAATCGATCAAGCGATTCCTGGGGAACACCGGATTGGTCGCGAAAGACACTCACCAGTCGCACCTTACCCTGAGGAATTGGGGAGAAAGAGAATTCCCCGGGTCTTCCTGATTCAAACCTCGCCGAATCACACCGCATTCGCCCCTGCCAGGGGTAAAAGATAAGTAATGATAAATACTGACAATCGGCACTATCCGGACGAAAGCCAAACGCATCTTCAACATATCCTGCCACCTCATTACTCAAAAAGTCACTCATCCGCATACCCATCTGCTTTGTGATCCACCGATTATAAGAGGCGTCCCCACCGCCGCCAAAACTCCGGATATACAAACTCTCCGGGTTATATATATAACTATCACCCCAGGCGTCAAATAAAAAGGAACGGGGATTTTCGGCAAAAGGTGGTTTCACATAGGGTCCGCGCCAGAGTGCGGTATCTACATAATCCGGCTCGCGAGCCAAATCAATTAGATTCCTCGGAAACATCCCGCAATCTCCGACAAATCCAAAACTAACCCTCTCCCCTGAGACAGTTATCCGCTCATCACCGACAATTGCCCTTGAAATCTCTTCTAACTCCTTAAATGTCTCTTCAAACCTTCCTCTTTCTAAGGTCACATCCCATGTCCGAATCGCGGCGGTTGCCAAAATCCCAATAATCACCATCACCACCAAAAGTTCCAAAAGTGTGACACCTTTCCTAAAATAGAACGATAATATCATCATTCTCCATTATAACCGGCCCAGCTGGATTATACCACTCACCATCCGGACCCGCACTCTTTAAGCCCAATGTCTCGCCAGCGGTGGAGATGTGATACATAATCGGATTTCCCCAGGAATCTTCTAAGAATCCAAACTTCCCATCGTCCCGGACATAAGGACCATGCCAGCCCTGTTTCGTAAAGGGGTTCCAAGTAGGAATTGATTCTCGTCCCGGATAGACAAAACCACTTAAGGTATCCGGGCGGTTGGTTAAAAGTTCCACGAGATGCCTTGGCAGGCGACCCACATCGCCCTTAAATCCAACATCCAGATATTCGCCACTGCCGACAATCTCTGGATTCCCGATAATTGCCTTGCGCAATTCCATGAGATTTCTCTTCGTTGCGGTGATATAGGCATTCCTTTGAATCCGGGAGACAAGTGGCGGCACAAAGAAAGTGACAAGAGTGCCAATTATTGAAATGACAACTATGAGTTCCAATAAAGAGAATCCTCTCCTCACCTCTCCCTCCTAATTATGTAAGACAAAGATTTGTATCTCGTCCTCAGCCGTCCAGCTCCGGATACTCTGGCCATATCTGTCAATCCCCACCAGCCCCCAGTTAGAAGGCTCGGACATTCCGGGTGGATAATATACACCGTAACGCATCTGCCCTGGTTCATAACCCCATATATCATTCGGTCCTCCCTCCTGAGTATTTGCACAATCTTCCTTATTATCGTAATCCTCTTCGTTAAAATCCTCCGGTTCCATCGTCTTACCAGTATAGGGATTTGTCGGTAACTTTCCAATCTTTACTTCAAAGACACCACCGGGGAAGACATAACCGTAGCCATCTTCATAGAAATCATCCGCATAATATCCCCTCTCTAAATAAAATGTCTCAATTGCCACCTGACAGTAACGCATATTTGCCTTTACCGCTGTCTGCCGCGCCCGTTCCCTTAGCAACTGAAAATTTGGCACTTGAAAGGACGCAAGAATCCCGATAATTGAAATAACGACCAAAAGTTCCAAAATCGTAAATCCTTCCCTTTCTTTCATATATTTATATAATAAAGAAAATTTGATTTTTGTCAATAGGCAAGAAAGTAGTCCGCTCTTGACGGCATCCCTAAAACCTTTCTTTCCGCCGCAGCGGATTTTTAAACTTCCATTCATACTTAATTATACCATAGATTAAAAATTTTTCAAGTTCTCCTATTTTGCCCAGCGCTTATTTCCATAAGTCATTTTTAACCGGAAAAGAAGCGGGGGATTTCTTTTAATCAATACTCCGTTTTTGAGGCGAAGTTAAATTCATCAATCAAAAGCGCAGGCGTCAGAATGAAGAATATATCCTCTCCGAAAAGTTTCCTCTCTGCCGAAATCTTTCGCACCCGCGAAAGGGTATCATAGATATTTATCGTAAAGCGCATATTCTTAATCGGATAAGCAATCTTCCCCTTCTCCACAAAGAAGGTGCCATCTCGGGTCATACCGGTAATCAAGGTCTTATCCGGGTCAACGACCCGCACATACCAGAACCTCGTCACCAAAATCCCCTTCTCAATCTCCTTAAGAATCTTTTCCTTTTTATCCCTTCCCTTCTCCATTATCATATTGAGTGGCATCGGACCGGCTGGCGAAGGCTGGGGTAGGGCATGCCCGGTATTCTTCTTCTTCATTAACGCCGCATAAAAGGAATCTAAGACTACCCCTTTGGCGATGCCATTCTTTATAAAATTGACTCTGCTTTTGGGATAGCCTTCAAAGTCAAAGGGAAGTCCAATCATATCCTTATTGCTGAAATCATCGTAGATTGTAATGTTCTTTCCGGTTATCCTTTTACCAATCCTTTTTGACAGGATGCTTGACTTCTCATAGAACCGCTTACCGCCAAACTCCAGCCAGGCTAAAAACATTAGCATCTCCCCAACTGCTGGCTCTTCTAATAGGACCGTATATTTCCCTGGTTCAATCTCCCTTGGATTCTTAGAAAGGATTGCCTTTTCACAGGCGATTTCCGCCAGTTGAGTAAAGTCAATATCGCTAAACCTCTTTTTTATATCCATCGCATAACCGGATGCCGAATCCCCCATTGTGGTAATTGAGACGAAATTCACCCCGGTTGTTCCGTAGTTAAATAAACCATGCGAATTCGCCACCCCTAAGGAGAACCGGGTATTATGGAGAACACCGAAGGCCTTCAGATTGAACCTTTTGGCAACCTTCACTATTCTCTCAACTGCTTCTCCCCTCTGTTCCGGAGTTATAAATTCTATCTCTTCACTCCTTCTGATGCGCATTCCCTTTGGGGGTTTCACAAGACCCTTAAACTCCTTATCCGGTTTCATTCCCTTAATACTCTCTTTAACCTTTCCTAATGCCTCCCTTATCCCTTCTTCTCGGAAATCCTTGGTTGAGATTCCTGCAACCCTTTTCTTATCCACCGCCCTTATCCATAAATACGGCTCCTCCACCACCATATTCTGATGAATAATTGAATTGGCGAAACGGGTCGTTCCCTTTTCTGAATAGAAAAGTCCCCCTTCTACCTGCTCTAAATCCGAATTTTTAATTATTAAATCCAAATATTCCCTCGTCTTTTCCTTATCTATCATCTCTCCTCCAATTTTCTCTTTTTTTCTATCTTTGGTTTCATACTACGCCCCAATTTTAATATTACGAAACCTTGCGGGTGAAGCCCCGTGTCCGACATGGGCAATCTGCATCGGGTCGCCCTTTCCACAATTCGGCACTCCCCAAACCTCCCATTCCTCAGGACCACATATCGCATCACAATTCCGCCAGATTTCATAAGATATACCGGAATAAGCCGGTCTCCTTATAATCTCTTCCTTCTTCCCATTCTTAATTAACCAGCCAATCTCCGAGGAGATATGATAATTTAGCCTCTTATCATCAATACTTGGCGAACCCGCCGATTCCAAATATATCCCTTCCTTCGTATCGGCAATTAAGTCTTCTAATTTACCCTGCTGTGGTAATAGATTTATATTTGTCATCCTTATCAAAGGAATATAAGCCCAGGAGGTGGCACGCATCGTCCCATTACTCTTCTCCTGAAATACCGCGGCGGTCTCCCTTGATGTGAGATAACCACTAAATACCCCTCCTTTTATCAAATAAGATAAAGATGCCTTCACCCCTTCATCATCATAACCAAAGGTGCCGAGTCCTCCGGGAATTGTCGCATCCGCGGTGATATTCACAATTTCGCTCCCGAACTTAAAACTTCCTCGCTTCTCCGGGGTTAAATGAGAAGTTCCGGCAAGGCTCACCTCAGTTCCTAAGACCCTATCCAGTTCTGTTGGATGACCAACCGTCTCGTGAACCTGAATCGCCACCATTGAGCCATCAAGGATAACCGTCGTCACCATCTCCGGACAACTTCTTGCCTTAGTTAAAGCGACCGCCTCTTCGGCAATCCTCTGCGCCTCTTCTTCAAACTTTAGCGAATGGATAAACTCATAACCGGCACTCTTATAATGTCCCCGCATTCCGGGATAAGACCTCTCGCCAGTAATATTCCCTCTCACCGCCATCGCCTCAATATAACCGCCGGAGTGATAGATGGTCTGCTCAATTAGCGAATCCTCAGTGGAGGCGAAAATCTGAAACTTCTTATAAAAATATAACTCCCCCCTCCGCCGTCTCACTCCTTTTGTCTTCTTCATAATCTCATCGCAACGGGAAAGGAGCGCTATCTTCTCTTCAATCGGAATCTTAAAGGGGTCGGATTTGATTGGAGTAATGTAGGTATCCACAACCTTCTCCGCCGGTGAAAGAACCACATCCTTCTCTTTTAACCTCTTTGAGGCATTAGCCACCCGCACCGCCAGTTTTGCTGTCCTTTGAACATCCTCCTTTGTCAACTTTGAGGTAGCGGCAAATCCCCAGGCACCATCCTTAATGACCCTAATACCAATCCCTTGGTCTTCATCCCTTTTCAAAGTTGAGACCCGACCATTTTCCATATGGATAGTCTCCTCTTCAATCCGCACAAACCGGCAATCACCATAAGAAGCACCTTCCCCTTCCAAGACATCAAGGGCTAAGGCAACCAACTCTCTTTCCATAAATTCCTCCTCATTATCTTCCCTTTTTTCTGTTCATCTGTAGTTTCACCTTACTAATATACAAAAAATAAGCCCATTGTCAACCCTGCCACTCCTAAATTAGCCAAAAGCCAAGAGCCAAAAGAGGAGGGGGATTTTTATAATAACTCCCGAAAAAAAGAGACGATTTGGTTTAAGGAATCAAATATCTGCTTTTGGTAAGCTAAAAGGGTTAAAAAGGCAACCACCGCCATAATTATCGTAAAGGCAAGAATCCCTCGGTTAATCCTTATCTGTCCTCTCTGGACGAGATAATTAGAAGATATATTTATCCACACCTCAAAGGTAGAGATATTCTCTTCGGCAATCTCCCTTAATAATGAATGAAATAACCCGGAAACATTATCTTCTTTACTTACCAATCATAGAGCCTCTTCTCTATATATTTAAGAAGTTCTTTATCTCTCCCGGAGAATAAAAATAGATTTGCTACCCTTATCTTTCCCACAGCAACCTTTTCCACTCGGGAAGCCCTCTCTACATCGGCTATCTTTTCTAAATCAATATCTTCCTTGATAAAGACCGAGGCATATTTATAGCCGGTAAAATCTAACTTCTCTATCTTTTCATTTAATTCATCAACATTCTCAACGACCAAATCTTCTTCTCTTTCTATCTGTTTGATGCTTATGATTTCTTCGCCCTTTATTTTGTATTTATATATAGAAATTGGTATCATTTAAATTTTTGGACAAAATAAGTAAATTCCTTCAAGGTTTCCTCTGTGACCTCTTCCTTGTCTATATTTTTAATGAATTCCATCATCTTTTCCCCAAAGGGATAATTTTCTATTCCGAGTTCTTTTATCAATCCTTTCGCTCTTCTCGCCTCCTCCTTCGCCCTATTCTTATCTTTGTTAAAAATGACCAATCCAAGATTTATTCGGGTTATAATCTCCGTTACTCTATTACCTATATCCTTGCATATCGTGAGTGATTTTTCATAAAATTTTATCGCCTTCCTAAAATCACCAAGACCAGAATAGGCATTGCCTAAATTACCATAGCAGGCAGATTCCCCTGCCCTATCCCCAATTTCCTTTGCTATCTCTAATGACTTATGATAATATTCTATCGCCTTCCTAAAATCACCAAGACCAGAATAGGCATTGCCTAAATTACCATAG
>JBBIHO010000049.1:0-9888 GCA_037446935.1 Caldifarciminota bacterium
TTAGTGGGGGCGAACGGGCTCGACGGGGTGCTGCGAGGCCTAAGGGCATAGTGAGGCTCTCTATCGCCTCATTAAAGATAGATAGAGAAAAGACAGCTGCCAACAGCTGCTACAGACTGGCTGCATAAAGACAGCCAACTCTTCTCACCTTCTCATCCGGGGTGAGAAAGGGTGCGATTAGGATGATGCGGTTATTACCTGTGTCTCAGGGGTAATAACCTAAGAGACTCTGTGACTGGCTAAATCTTGCCTGTCGGTTGGCGAGAGATTTAGCGAGAAAAGATAAACCGAATACCTATGTAGAACTTAGGTCTCAAACTCTCCGGACGCGGGTTCAATTCCCGCCGCCTCCATTTGCTTGACTTTTTCTTATTTTGTGTTATTATATATAAAACAGGAGGATTTATGAAGTATTTAACCCTCTTTTCACTCCTTCTCTTCCCGCTCGCTATCTTAGGAGCGGAAAGGGTAGTTGTGGCTGAGGAACTCTATCAGGAAGATTGAGGTTCCTGTGCCGCAGCCAGCAGTGTGCTGGATAGAATTGTCAATACCTATCCAACCCGAGTAGCGGCAATTGAAATGCACATTGATGTTGCTTACCCCCTTTACTCGTATGAGGCAAGACAACGGATGTATTATTATCCCCCTCCCTACTTCCAGGGTGGACAGTGGTATTATGTTACTCCCTATCTCTGGGCTGATGGGACAAGAGCCGGCTGGAACTATAATACCTGGCAGGGAACGATTGAAGCCCGAATGTATGAAGATGCACGGATTGCCATAACCCTTAGTGGTGTTTATAATCCCGCAACCCGTTCCGGAAGAATTACCGCTAACTTCACAAACGAAGACCTCTCACCAATCACCGGTCGGATACAGTTCGTAATCGTTGAAGATTCCCTCTATTATGTCGGACCAAATGGTGACCCTTGGCATAATCATGTGGCAAGAGACTATTTACCTGACCATAATGGGGAAGTAGTAACAATTCCTGGTGGACAAACAATAACCCGCTATCGTGATTTCATCCTATCAACCGATTGGAATCCCGACCGTTGCGAAATGATTGTCTTCATTCAGGATGATTATATGCAACCGGATTCTAACAAATTCGTTTATCAAGGCTCAAAGATGAAGATAAGGGAATTCGTAGCAGTTGAAGAAGCCTCTTATTCTAACATTCGACATAATGTCTATCCCAATCCCATCTCCAATTTCGCTATCTTCAATCTTTCTAATCCGCAAAAACGACCGGTGGAGATTAGAATCTATAATAGCGATGGTAGATTGGTTAATAAACTATCGGCTTCGGGTTCTAATTCTCCTTCACTCATTTGGCATCGGGACGATAAGGATGGCAAAAGGGTAGAATCGGGTGTATACTTCTATCAGATAGGGAGCGAAGGAGATATCGCTACCGGAAAATTAGTCGTGATTGAATAGAAAAGATAGGAGTTGACTTTTATAAAAATTTTGATATAATAAACTTATGAAAACAATAAAACCGATATATGAAGCAATAGAGAGAGAAGTTAGACGAGAGGTCTTAAAGAACCTCGTTTCACAACTCTCAACCGAAATTGCGAAACTGGAAGGGAAGAGGCGAGTCCGAAGGCTTAAAGGAGAGGGGAAGGCAGTGCAAGTGAAAAAGGGGAAAAAGAGTCTGCGAGTGCTGACGATAGAAATCCTGAAACGCGCCAAGAAACCACTCCATGTTGATGAGATTCTTAAAAGGGTAGAGAGAAGTGGTTATCGCTCCCGGGCGAAATCCCTGAGGCTTCTATTATACAATATGCTTGCCAATAACAAAAAGGATTTCCGCCGAGTTGCCAAAGCCACCTTTGAAGTGACGAAGCCATAGAAATAGATAGAACCTTTTCCCTTAGTTATCTCTTAAATCTTTGGTGTAGGACCTGTTGCGTCTTAAATGAAAGGGCTTGAAGGAAGATTTTTCTAACGTTTACTGAGTAAGGTCTATATAGTAGATAAAGGTAGTGTAAGCCGACTTCTTATTTAACGACGACTAACTTTCTTATCTCCCTTTGGCCACTCCTCTTCAATTCCAAGAAGTAGATACCTTCTTTAAGGACAGGGTCAAGAGTTATATATCTTATACTCCCTTCCTTAATTACCCTGCCATCAGGGGTGATAATCTTTAAGGTTAAATCTTTATCCATCTGATTGAAAAGTGCCCGTAGGAGATTTGCCGATGGATTTGAGAAATAAGGAAGATGCCTCTCATTCTTATCTTCTCTTATTGCCACATTAGTACCAATCGTTATCGTATAATCTAAGGGTTGACTCATCGCAAAGCCATCATCAAGGTAAGAGATTACCACCTTTAATCTCACCTGGGTATTTGGTGGAATCTCTCGGGAGGCAGCAATTCTTAACATTACCCCCCGGGTATTAGCGGTATCCTTCCTTCGGATAACCGGTAGGGTAAAGGTGCTGTCAATTAGGGTTACCCTTGAATCTGAGGACCGGACAACTGCGGAGATAGAATAAGCGGAATCGGCTGGATTAACTGCCCGGTTTCTCAACTTAAACCAGACATAGGCATTTTCTCCGGGGTCTAACTGACCGGTGCGATTGCCACTTAGGGTATCGTTAATAAAAACCCCTCTCGGTTCAAAGAAGACACCTCCGACCCGAGTTAGATAATATGTATTCGGGCGGTTCTTTCGGCATTCCTGGTCAACATAAGAGGGGTTATTGTAGCCATACCAGAAATCATTAGTTCCCCATTCAATTGTGAAGGCGTAGGTCACGAATTTCCGAACGCCGTTATGAAGGGTATCCGCATATTCCCAATCCGTAGAAACGCCATTTGCGGTATAAAGCACCTGGGCAATCTGTCCGGTGCGACTTTGTGGATATTGATTATACATCCGAAAGGTATCAACAATCTCTCTTAATGTCGGCTGGTCAGGTGGTGTGACGGTTGCATATCCCCAGGAATACATATTGTATTGACCATAGGTATGGTAATCAAGTTGGGTTCTAATCTTTTGCTCCAGCATAAAATCTCTTACTGCCCTTGTCTCTGGTTCGGAAAATCGGGATGGACCGCGGTAAGTTTCCGAAGAAGGACTGCCGCTTGAGCCGATGTCATCATAAGCCCACTTATAGCCATAATTCCGGTTTAGGTCAACTCCCACATATGGGGATTGGATAACTCGCCGATTCTTTCGCCAGTTTGCTGAAGCACCTCCGGAATCTGAATTATAGACATAACCATCTGGATTCATAACCGGTGTGATATAGATTTCCCGATTGTTAATAAGCCAGGTGATGGTTGAATCTAATCCATAATTTATTAAGAGCCAGGAGGCAAAGTCAATACAGCAATGGGTGCCCCCCGGTTCCCGAGCATGGGTTGCCCCATTAAAATAGACTGCTGGTTCTGGCTCATCAACCGTTGGGTTATCGGAGATTTTAAGTGTCCAGAGTGGTCTTCCCTGATGGGAGTTCCCGATATTAATAATTGTGCAGATCTCAGGATAGTTTGCCTTCATCCGATTAATGGTATCTCGCATCTCCCAGTAGGTGAAGAAATAACCGAAGTCTCTTAATAGTTCTGGTTTATCCGGGTCAATACCGGTCATCAGACGAAATTTTTCTCTAATGTCCGGATAGGTTATTTCGGTTGCGAACCCTTTCTCTTTTATCTTATTTAATTGTTCCTCGGTCGTGATGATTACGATATAAGGTTCGCCGGTTTCCGTTTCGCCAACAGTCGCAATGTCTAATTCCGAAAAGAAGGTGCCAAATTTTGCCAGGAGTTCATCAGCCGTCTGAAAGTAAACCCTGGCTTCCATCTTCTTCTCCCCAAGCGCTAAAGAAAAGATGAGGAGCGAAGAAAGGAGCGCCGAAAAAAAGTATTTCATATCTCCTCCTCTTAATCTTTCACATCTTATATTTTACTCAATTTTTCGCCTTCCGTCAATAGAAATAAATATCTTATCCGAGATTTCTTTGCCATCCGAGAGATTATTGCCAAACGAAATCTTTCTTGACTCGCCGAAAATTTTAAGTAGAATTTAAGAAGATATAAATGGAAGAGCGAACCAGAAAGTGGCTGGCTTAATCTCTTACTCCTCGGGGGAGCGATTTTTGGCATTGTTGACCATCTCTGGAATGGCGAAATTGGTTTAATCGGGCGCAATCTCTGGGAAGATGTCGCCTTAGGGATTGTGATTACTTTAGCAACCTTTGGCGTTTGGGGTCTAATCGTATTTTAATATAGAACCAGAAGAAAAACGGCAACAAAGAGGATATAGAGATAACTAAGGATTTTACCAAATTTTTTATATTTACTAAAAGCCAATCACCACTCTTATCTCTCCTTCTTCTCCCCCTTCGGTTCTTTTCCTTCCTTCTCCTCTTTTTCTTCCTTCTTTTCTATCAACTCTGGTTCCGCTGGTGCCGGGGCGGCTTCCACCTTTACCTCCTCAACCTTCTTTGGCACAAGAATTGAAACTACCGGTGTATCTGGTGGCAATAAGAAATGGCAACCGCTCAGTTTTATATCGGAAAGGTGAATACTATGACCCAACTTCAAATTTGATATATCCACCTCAATCCGTGGTGGTATTAAATCAATCCTTCCTTTTACCGGAACATCACGCAGGTGGTGGTCAAGGATTCCTCCCATCTTGACACCCGGTGCCACTCCCATAAGGACAATCGGGCATTTTATCACAATCTCCTCCTCGGGATGAACCTTTTGGAAGTCAATGTGGATGAAGCGGTTTTTAATCGGGTCCTTCATAATTGATTTCATTATGCAGCGCAAATTCTCCCCAGCTAAAGAAAGGGTCAAAGTCGGTATCCTTCCTTTAATCTCCTGGAGAATTTTTAAGAATTCCTTCTCGTCCACATAGAGTTTCACCGATTCCTCACCCCGGGCATAGAGGATTCCCGGAATCTTCCCCTGACGCAGTAATCTTTTGGCAACCCCTTTACCACTTTCTTCTCTTCTATACGCTTTTAATTCTATCATATTGCCTCTAATTAAACAAAGAGGTTACTGACAATCCTTTATGAATCCTTTCAATCGTCGCCGCAAAGAGCGGTGCGACCGAAAGGATTTTTATCTTCTCATTCTGTTTTTCCTTTGGCACATCTATCGTATCCGAAATGATAATCTCCTCAATTGGTGATTCTAACAATCGCTGCGCGGTATTCTCTGAGAAGAGGGCATGAGTGATACAGGCGAGAACCCTTTCCGCACCATTTTTGTTCAGTAAAAAATCGGCTGCTTCCAATATCGTTTCACCGGTTGAGATTATATCATCAAAGATGATGCAAGACTTTCCTTTCACCTCACCAATCAGACTCAAGATTGAGACCATTTTTTCCCTCCTCCCCGCCTTCTCTTTTTCCCTTCGTTTATCAATAATCGCTATCGGCATCTCTTCGGCAAGTCTCTGCGCGAAGGCACGGGTTCGTTTCACACCACCCATATCCGGGGAGACGACAACATAATTGGTAAGGTCAAAATTCTTAAAGTATTCAACAAAGACCTTTGCCGAGTAGAGATGGTCAACCGGGATATTAAAAAATCCCTGTATCTGTTCGGCGTGGAGTTCCATTGTCAAGACCCGGTTCGCACCAGCGGTCTGCAGTAAATCGGCGTGCAATTTGGCTGAAATCGGAACCCGCGGCTCATCCTTTCTATCCTGCCGGCTATAACCAAAATAGGGAATGACCGCTGTGATACACTCGGCCGAAGCCCTTTTCAATGCATCTAAGAGGAGCAAAAGTTCCAAGATATTCTCCGCTGGTGGCGGTGTTGATTGAATAACGAAGACATCGTCACCCCGCACACTCTCTTCAATCTTTACCGAAATCTCACCGTCGGCAAATCTCTCAATCCTCACTCCACAAATTGGGACATTTAAGCAAGCACAAATCTTCTGTGCCAATGGCCGATTTGAACTTCCTGATATAACCTTTAATCCCATAGTCTAAAGACTGGGGCGGGAGGACTCGAACCTCCATTTAAGGATCCAAAATCCTGTGTCCTGCCCATTAGACGACACCCCAAACTCTTAACTAAAATACCATTCACTCCTTCTTTCCTTAAACTTTCCACTCTTTCTTCCTTATCCAGAATCCCAAATATCCCACTCCCGGTTCCGGTTAATTGCGCACCCAAAGTATATCTATCTATTCTCTTCTTCATCAAAGAAAGTTCCTTATATTTCTTAAACACGACCCTTTCAAAATCATTCACTAAATAACGGCGGATGCCGATGAAATCGCCTTCTTCTAATTTCCTTCTTAAAACTATAAGGGAATTTCTCCTTTTTGTCAAACGGATTTGGGAATATGCCCAAGCCGTAGAAATCTTAATCTCTGGCAGGTGGAGGAAAAATTTTAGCCTTCTTATCCGCATCGGCTCCAAGACCTCTCCCCGCCCTGTGCCGTAACAGATACCCCCGTAAATGAAAAATGGACAGTCACTGCCAATCTCCAGTGCCATCGCCGCTAACTCCTTCTTTTTGAATCGCTCGGAAAAGAGGCGATTCAAACCTAATAAGACCTGCGCCGCATTAGAAGATGCACCACCCAATCCCCTTCCTGGCGGAATATGTTTCTCAATAAATATCTCAGTCCCATATACCTTACCCAAATGTTTATAAAATACCTCGCTCGCCCGATATGCTAAATTCCCCTTATCCGATGGGATATCCTCCTTATCAGTTGCCACCTTTATCCCCTCTCCTTTTAGGGTGATATGGATATAATCAAAGAGGTCAATCGTAACAAAGATTGTTTCAATATTATGATAATTATCCGCTCGTCTTCCTTTAACCAAAAGACCGAGGTTCAGTTTTGCTGGAGAAGGGAGGGAAATCTCTGTCATTCTCCTCTTACCGGTGCGGGAGAAAAGATTCCATCTCTCTTATATAACAGTCCGAAGGTATTTTGTAAAGGTCTCGCTCAAAGAACCCAGCCGCCAAAACCCCTCCCCAACCTTTCCTTTCTACCTCCGGTGAGAATATGATAAAATCTGGCAATCCAGCTCCGGAATGGAGGGTAGAAAAGAATGTAGAAAGTTTTAGACCTTGAATATTCGTTCCGCCAGAGATTAAAATAAAGCGCTTGGGTGCCATCGGATTTGGATAGATATAGCGATAAGATAAATCACCACTCCATTCCTTATTAAAGAATCGCAACCGGCAATCCCTTTCGGAAATCGGCAATCTCCTTTCTAACCTCTCGCTTAAATAATTTGCTCCCGGACCACCAAAGATTATTAGATTATACCTCTCCATATCCTTTTCCGATACTAAGGTATCGGGCAATATTTCACATCTTCCATTCCCAATTCGCCACCAGATTATCGCCTCCCTCTTTGCCTGATGATAAGTAATCTTCGCCGCGGTATCCGATTTTGTTCCGTAAACCAAAAGGAAAGGTGTGAAATAAGCCTTCCGCATCGGACCCCGGAGTGGAGGTGTTAGATTATACTTCTTCGGTCTTAGGGAATAGAATCTCCCTTCCTTCTGGAAGACCAAATCCGGTCCGAATCTTATCTTCTGCGTCTTGCCATTTATTTCTAAGATAATGAATGGCGAAGGAAAGGAGTGGGGAGGCAGGTTAATCTGAAATCTCTTGGTATTTTCCGTCCTGATTCTAATCGTCTCCCCCTTTATCTCCCCAGCAATCTCGGCAACCACCTGGTCTCTTTCCAATTCTAAGAGTGTTAGCCAGTATGCCCGATTACTCACATCCGGGTCTAATGTCTTAAAGATGACCTGCCGGGGAAATGGATTCCGCACATTTTGGCGGAAGAAATCCATTATCTCCGGGTCATCAACGCAGACAATATCACCATCCAAATTATACCAGTGCCTCTTTCCTCTAACCTCCTTATACTCATATTTATATCCTAACCGCTCTAAATAAAAGGCGAACATCCTGGCAAAGAGTGTCGGCACATTATCATCCCTTTCTCCGTGAAAGATGAAGACCGGTAAATTTAAGGCATTATCAATTAAATTCAATGGATTATCAATCCTTAATACCCGATCCCGAATTGCTAAAATTGGTCTCTCGGCAAAGATTTCCGATTTCTGAAAATTCCAGGGGACATAGAGTTGATGAGAGGGCCAGCCAGCACCCGGGGCAATTGCCGCAAAGAGTGAAGGATAAAGGAGTCCGATATGCCAGACTCCGTGACCACCCATTGAATGCCCAGTTAGATAAATCCGGTTAGTATCAATTGGGAAGTTTTCTTTTATGTAATCTATCACCTCCAAGGCATCCAATCTTCCCCAATCCTGCCAATCAAATCCAAAGGGGCGGCGATTTGTTGGGCAGACAATAAATGCCCAATCCTTTGGTGAATAGCAATTTGCCAAAGAATAGGCATCAACCCCGGCCCCGTGCAAAGAGACAATTAGGGCATATCTCTTATCCTCCTCATAATTGGCAGGGAAACGAAGGGCGAAATATTGCACCGAGGAATCAATCTGAGAGACGAATGTCATTCGTTGCGGTCGCTCAACCCTTGCCACCGCTAAATTGAAACTGTCAAGAAGAAGGATTGAATCCCCATCCCTTATTTCTAAATTCACCTTAATTAAACTATCATCCTTTGGAACATCTAAAAAAAATTCCACCGGCAGTTTCTTAATCACTTGGGGGGAAAGAGAAAATTCTATCTCCGTTTCTTGAATCCTCATCTTTAACCCCTGGAAGTTCTTATCCTCAGTATTGAGAACCGGCACCCCGAGCAGAACCCGGTTTCTTCTTCCCGGAATGAGGGTTGGCGCTGTAATATCTCCCTTAATAATCTCAATCGGATTCTTTGCCGGAAAGAGACCGAACTTAAAACGGTGCGGCGGAAAACCCGCGACCTTTGCCAGAATTGAATTCTTCCCCTTTCTTAAAGTAACTGGTATCAAAACGAAATTATGACCATAAGGGTCACCAGGGTAAGATAATCCATTAAGGATGAAGGATGCCTTCTCCGACATGATCAAGGCACGGCACTCCTCCTCCACTGTCACCTCTGTCCAGAAATAGGTAAGGGATTGAATTAGTGAGAAACCATAAAAGTCCAAAATTGTATCCCAGAGGATTTCTTCATATTCCACCCTCACCCAATCAAGCGAATCCCTTTCTACCCTCTGCCATTTAACAATTCCGCTATCCGTAAAGATTGTTCGGTAAATCTTGGTTGTATCCGGATTGCACATAATCTCTTCTTCATCAATTCCGGTTATCCCCTCCCGCGGTGCCACCGAAAATGGACCTAAATAATACCAAAAAGGAGGGATTATTGTATCATTTAAGGAAGGTAAGGATGCGAAGATTATCGTTTGGGTCAAAAGAGAAATGAAAAGAATCCTCATCTTTCATCCCGATGAAATTGGGCAAGAGTTACTGTATCGCCAACCTTAATCCCCTTCTCTCGGAAAAATCCCCTCTTCACCTCCAAGGCATAAAGGAAAGGAGATTTTGGACTATGGGAAACAAGCGAGAACGGCTCCATAGATTGGATATCAATTATCACCTTATTCTTATCAATGAAGGCAATATCTAATGGTATCTTTGTATCCTTCATCCAGAAAGGATAAATCCCTTCCCTTTCAAAGATAAAGAGCATCCCGCAATCCGGAGGCAAAGAATCGCGATACATCAATCCCATCTGCCTCTTCTCTTCTGTCTCTGCCACCTCCACTTTAATCACCACCCCCTTTATCCAAACCTCGGCCTTTGGGAGGAATAAGGGAGAAGAATTTGGCGGACTCTTTCTCGGACAACCTAACGATAAGAGAAGAGAGATGAGGATAAATATATCTAAATGGTAGAATCTCCTTCTCATTCCCGCTCCAAGACCAATAGCGAAAAATCACAAAAGGAATAGAA
>JBBIHO010000050.1:0-2938 GCA_037446935.1 Caldifarciminota bacterium
TTCCTGATGTCCGTTCTGACTCCTGTAAGATAAGAATTATCGCCTATGGTCCCGGTTGGCAGTATGATGAGTCCGATGGGGTATTTAGAATTACTTCGGTTGGGGTTGAAGATGAGTTAAAGAGAAAGCCGCCAAGGAGATTTGAAATTTATCCCAATCCGGCAAAGTCGTATCTCGCTATCCGCCTACCGCAAACCGCAGACCGCGAAATACTGAAAATCTATGATGTTGTGGGAAGGTTAATCCGGATTGAAGGGTTTAAGGGTTCAGGAGTTTTTGAGTTAAAAATCTCCCTCTCCGGAATTAAAGAAGGTGTCTATTTTGTTCAGGTTGGAAAGGAGACCAAAAAATTAATAATCAAGAGATAGTCGGCGACTATTGACAATTGCTCAAATTTATGGTATAATAAAATAGAAGATCAACCTACGAATCTAAGTCGTGCGAAAATAAAAAGTGGGGATTTTCTCTTCAAAAAATGGGGGACGATACAGGGGGCGATATTAGAAATTTAACCTTTGGTCTAATTTTAGATGTCTTAAAAGGCTTTATTGAGAGACTAATTGAAAGACTATTTTTTGGTTTAATGAAGGGTGTAATTGAAGGGTTAATTAAAGGTCTAAGGAGAGGTTTAATTGGTGGTCTAATCCGTGGTGTAAGGAAGGGTCTTAAAGGGGGTGTAATTACTGGTCTAATTGGTGGTTTAATTGGCAATTTAATCATTTGTTAAATTCCCAGAGCCTATCCACCCGTGGCGGACGGAAATGAAAGATTTGACAAGATAAATTTCTTCCCTTAGAATCTCTTATGGAAATTTTCTTGACCCTCAAGGAATTTGAGAAGGGTGTGAAGGTTTTATCTAAGGCAATAAGACGCTACCAGAAGGTAAAGGAGAAAGGGGACTTGGCAAAGATTGAGAAATTCCTCTCCGGTCAGAAAAAGGAGTTGGATAATATAACGGATGAGTATCTAAGAAGTATCGGCGAGAGGTTTTACGAAACGGTCAGCACTTACTTAAAAGGTGAAAAGGAGGCATTAAGGGAGAGGTTTGGCAGGGAACTTAAAGATTTATTAGAGAAAGAGGGAATGGCGATAAAGGGGCAATATCCAGATTTGAAAATAGGCATCTTAACCTTAGAGGTGAATTTTGATTTTAATTACGCTACTCTCTATTGGGGAAATAAGTTGGAGATTATCAAAAGACGGCTTTCTCTGAAACCGCCGCTGATTGTGAAGGCAGTGCGGGAATTTTATCACTCTTTGAGACGAGAAGAGTTTGAAGCGAAACTCTTCTTGCAGGGTCTATTTTCTGCCTATAAGCGTTTCCTCTCTTCTGCCAATAAGATAGAGGGTGAGAAGGTATTTTTGGTTGACCTTCTACCAGAACTTGCCTTTCAGAGACAGGGGAAGGAATTCCGGGAGGACCCGAAGCGAAGAAATTTCAGGGAATATCCAAGGTATCGGTTCAGTTATGATTTATACCAGTTGAAGAGGTCGGGGTTAAAAGAGATAAATGGTTTCACCTTTTATTTATCCGTGGCGACATTTGACCAGACATTAGAGAAGAGAAAGGCATTATGGGTGCCAACTAATGAGGAGGGTGAGGGGACATACTATTCTTATATTGCCTTTAAGGCATCCTAAGAAATTTATCAAAGCAATTCTAAGGGGTTGACGAAAGGGATTTTTTTTGTAGACTTATTAGTTATGATGATTGCCCTTATTCTCTTTACCGGCTTGACGCCGTTCTCCGAAAGCGGTTTAGGCTTGACGCCCATCTTTAGGAATGTTTCTTTTCCGGCGAAAAATCTGCTTGTTCTAATTCCGCCTTATGAATTTCCAGAAAAGGAATTCACCACAGTTTTTGAAAGTTTAAGGAGGTATGGGAATTTAACAATCGCCTCCGCTGACACTACCCTCGCCACTGGAGATTCTGTAATGAGTGTGAGGCCGGATGTTTCTATTTATAACATTGACACCCTGAAATATGATATCCTGATTATAATTGGTGGTGTTGGCTCTCTTTATTGGGCAGATGACAAAAAGTTAGTTCCGATTCTTACCCACTTTGCAAGAAAGGGGATTGTTAGTTTCGGCCTTTCGGTTATTGCCCTCGCTCGCGCCGGTCTCTTAAGGAATAAGATGGCAACGACAATTAGAGAGAGGATGGCAATTAAAGAACTGAAAGAGAATGGTGTTCGTTATCAGGACAGAGGTGTCATCCAGGATGGCAATATAATAACTGCCCGTTCTCCGAGCCCTGACTTCTTTAAGAGGTTGTCTCGCCTGATAACTGGCGAATAATGACTGCGGTTCTGCAAAGGGTAAGAAACTGTCGGGTTTTGCGGAAGGCAAGCGGGGAAGAGGTTGCCCGCATCGGAAAAGGAATCCTTGTCCTTTTGGGCATTAAAAAGGGTGATACCGAAGATAAGGTGATTGCCCTGGCAAATAAGATTCCCCGCCTCCGAATCTTTGAAGATAAGGAAAGGAAGATGAACCTTTCCCTTTTTGATGTTGGTGGTGAAATTATGGTGGTTTCGCAATTTACCCTTTTCGGTGAGGTAAGGAAGGGAAACCGACCTTCCTTTTCCGAAGCGGCAGAAAAGGAAACCGCATCTCTTTTATACGAAAGGTTTATCCAGCACCTTCGGTATCAAGGAGTCCCAACTCATTCCGGGGTTTTTGGTGAATATATGCTCGTCGTGATTGAAAATGATGGGCCAGTAACCTTAATCCTTGAGGAATGATATGCAGAGTATGACGGGTATGGGTCGTGCCAGCCGTGGCGGCATAACCTGTGAGATAAGGTCTTCTAATCATAAATACTTGGAAATCAGTTTAAGGCTCCCTCCGGAGTTAGAGGAATATTCTTGCGAGTTTAAGGAGATTATCAGGAATTTTTGTCACAGGGGCACGATCTCCCTCAACATAAGAATTGAGG
>JBBIHO010000050.1:2949-9824 GCA_037446935.1 Caldifarciminota bacterium
TCGCGAAATCCCAATTTCGCTTAATCGCGACTTGCTTAAAAAATACATCTCACTTTTCAATATGGTAAAAGATGAGTTGCCCATCATTGAGAGGGTAAATTATTCTGACCTCTTTTCCCTGCCACACCTTTTTGGTGTGGCACCGGCGGCAAAAAAGAGGCTCTTCCGTGCTGCGAAAGAAGTTTGTTATCCCGCCATAAGAAGACTTTGTGAGATGCGAAGGGAGGAGGGGAAAAATCTATTAGCCGATTTCCGCCGCCGAATAAAAAGGATTAATCGCTACTTGGAAGATATTAAGAGGCGAGTCCCAAAGAGGTTAAAGGAGAAGAGAGAGGCATTGACCAAAAGATTCCGGGAAGTCGCAACACCGATTCCCGAAAGCCGGATTGCTGAAGAAGTGGCGATTCTTTCCGAACGGACTGATATCACCGAAGAACTCACCCGCCTCATTTCTCACTCCCGCCTCTTTTCTCAAGCCCTGGAGAGAAAGGATACATCCGGGAGAAAGTTAGAATTCATTTTGCAGGAGATGCTGCGGGAGGTGGAAACCCTTTCTTCCAAGGCGCGGGATTTCCCAATTTCCAAAAAGGCAATTGAGATAAAGGAAGAGATTGAGAAGATGCGGGAACAGGCAAAGAATGTGGAATGAGAAGATTAAAACTTCCAAAGATCTTTATTCTCACCGCCCAATCCGGTTGTGGAAAGACGACAATCCGAAAGGAGTTGAAGAGGAGATTGCCGAATCTCTTCTATTCCGTATCCGCCACTACCCGGCCGAAAAGGAAGAACGAAAGGAATAGATATGATTATATCTTTCTTGGGGTAGATGAGTTTTTAAGAAGAAAGAGTAAAAATTTCTTCTTGGAGACAGTGAAGCGATATGGCAATTATTACGGAACTCCGAAGGAACCGCTCCTTGCCGCTTTGCGTAAAGGCAGAAATTGTCTAATGGATTTGGAACCGGTCGGGGCGCGTAAGATAAAGAGACTCTTTCCCAAACAAGCGGTGGTAATCTTTCTCAAATCACCATCCCAAAGAGAACTGGCAAGCCGCCTCTCCCGCCGGCCGATGAGCGAAAGGGCAAAAAGGATGGCGGAAGACAAGAGACTATTCTCCTCTTTCGCCTATGACTATTCTGTCTTGAATAAGGAATTAAAGAAGGCGGTTAACGAAATAGTTGGGATTATCAAAGAAGAAATAAAGGCACATTGAAGATAAGAATCAATCCGCTACTTCATCCAAAAGCGGAGCGAGTGATACCTTTGAGACGAATAAGGAGGTTAAATGGGGGAATATATTCCTCCGGAGAAGGTCTGGGAGAAGTTTAAGAATCGCTACGAAGTAATTATTAAGGCTTCGCAAGAGGTGCGAAGGCTCTTAGAAGAAGTCCGAGAAGGAAGGACTAACATCCCGGAGAAGAATGTCTTCTTATATGTCCTGAAAAAGATTTTAAGCGAAAAGAAGTTGGAAAAATGAATCCGGGCGTTCACCTATGCGGAAGCGAATTAATCCTTGGCATCACTGGTGGCATTGCTGCCTATAAATCAGTAGAACTCTTACGGCGGTTTTGTGAAGAGGGTTTTGATTGTTGGGTCGTGATGACGAAGAATGCCCGAAGATTCGTCAGCCCCTTATCTTTTGCCACCTTCTCTAACCATCCGATAATCACCTCGCTTTTTGATAACCCTCTCGTCCATATTGAACTGCAGAAGAAGAGAATCTTGGTGATTGCCCCGGCAACTGCCAATATTATTGGCAAGATTGCCAATGGTATCTGTGATGATGCCCTTTCAACGGTTGTTTGTGCCTTCAAGGGACCTAAGGTCTTGGTGCCGGCAATGAATACTGCAATGTGGGATAATCCAATCGTTGTGGAGAATATTAAGAAACTCGCGGGTCTTGGCTATTATATTATGGAGCCGAAGGAGGGGAAATTAGCCTCCGGTGAAAAGGGGAAAGGAAGGATGCCGGAACCTCTTGAAATCGTATCCTTTGTCAAACAGGTCTTAAGGGATAGAGAACTCTTGTCCGGTTTAAAAATCCTCATCACCGCCGGTGGCACAGAGGAGGATATTGATGGGATAAGGGTTATCACCAATCGCTCTTCGGGAAAGATGGGAAAGGAATTGGCAATGGCAGCACGAGAGTTGGGCGCCGATGTTCTTCTGGTTTCGGGTCGGATGACAGAAAGACCAGAAGGTATCCCCACAGTTTCGGTGCGCACAGCGAAAGAGATGCTCTCGGCAATAAAGGGAAGGTTGCGCAATTTTGATATCCTGATTATGGCAGCAGCGGTTGGTGATTATAAACCCGAGAAGAGGGAGAGAGAGAAAATAAAAGGAGAGAGATTTAATCTACAATTAGTGAGGAATGTTGATATATTGAAAAGCCTTTCCAAAGAGAAGGTCTTTAAGGTCGGTTTCTCTCTTGATAGTAAGGATAATATAAATAGGGCAAAGGTTAAATTAAAAGAGAAGGGGTTGGATTTAATCGTTGCCAATCCGCCAGCGACCCAAGAGAGCGACTTTATAAAGCCCATCATTATCACCCGCATTGGTAAAATAGAAAGATTGCCTTTAATGCCGAAGCGGGAATTTGCCCGCCTCCTTCTCAAAAGAATAAAGGAAATTTATGAAGATAGATTAAAAGGGAGTTAGTTTATGGAAGAGAAGAAGGTTCCTTATGCCTTGGAGGCGGAAGCGGCAATTTTAGGAGCAATCCTATTAGACCCACAAATCCTACCGCGTGTCCTTGAATATCTTGACGAATCCTGTTTCTATTTAGAACTCCACCGTCAAATCTTTAAGATAATGATCAACCTCTTTGAGAAGAATATCGTGCCGGAACCAATCACCGTCGGTGAGGAATTGGAAAAACGCGGTATCGTGGAGGAAGGGAAAGGTAAGGAGCAATTACTCTCTCTCGTTGATGCGGTGGCGACGACCGCTAATGTTGAAGATTGGGCAAAGTTAGTCTTAGAGAAGGCACTTCTTCGCCGGCTAATTCAAACCGCAACGGAGATTGTTCGGGAGGGGATGGAAGAAAAGGAACCGGTTGATAATCTCCTTGACCGCTCAGAGCGTCTCATCTTTGCGATAAGGGAGGCAAAACTGAAAAGGGGATTTTTGCCTTTAAAGGATTTATTGAAAGAGACGGTGCGAGAGGTAGAGGAACTTCGCCAGAAGGGAAGGAAGAGATTTATCACCGGTCTGGAAACCGGCTTTACTAAATTGGATGAGATGACATCCGGACTCCAATTGGGTGATTTTATAATCATTGGTGGGAGACCATCAGTGGGGAAGACCGCTTTTGCCTTAAATATTGCTACCTCAATCGCGCAGCGGAATAATTGCGCCTGCGGCATTTTCAGTCTGGAGATGTCAAAAGAGTTACTTGCACAACGGGTTCTTTGCTCCGAATTTAAGATTAGTCTGAAAAATCTTCGCCTGGGGGCAATCTCTAATGAAGAGATGAATCGGATAGTTAGAGGCCTTGGTCCTCTATATGAAAGTGCAATTTATATTGACGACTCGCCTTCTCTTTCGGTCTTGGACATTAGGGCAAAGGCAAGAAGGCTAAAAGCGGAGACTAATCTTGCCCTAATCATTATTGACTATCTCCAGTTGATTGAAGGGGTGACGGATACCCGGGGTGGTTTCCGCTCCCGGCAGGAGATGTTTGCGGAGATATCAAAATCCTTAAAGGCATTGGCAAAGGAATTGAATATTGCGGTTGTCTGTATCTCCCAACTTTCCCGCCGACCAGAAGAAAGGCGTCCCCCAATTCCCCAACTCTCCGATTTGAGGGAATCCGGTGCCATTGAACAGGATGCGGATTTGGTTATATTCTTATATCGGGAGAAGGATAAGAAGGAGGAGAAGGATGAAAAAACGGTTAAGGTGATAATTGCCAAACAGCGAAACGGACCTACCGGTAGTTTTCACTTAGTATTTCTTGGGGAATATATGCGATTTGAAACCTTAACCCTCACCGAAGCGGAGGAAGAAATCATCTCCGATGAGATATGAAAAAGAGGCATTTCGTCTGTGTCAATTGTGGATATGAGACTTATAAATGGCTGGGTCGGTGTCCAGCATGTAATTCTTGGGAAAGTTTTGTGGAAGAGGCGGTTGAGCGCGAGAAGCTTCCCCGACAGGAAAGACCCCTTCTGTTGAAAGAAGTGGATGCCTCGGAGGGGATAAGGGTAAAGACCGGAATGGAGGAGTTTGACCGGGTTTTAGGTGGTGGTTTAGTGCCCGGTTCTTTTGTGCTCATCGGCGGGGAGCCAGGAATTGGTAAATCAACCCTCATCCTTGAGATTGCCCATCTTCTTGCTAAGAAGGGAAATAAGGTCCTCTACTGCTCTTCGGAGGAATCAAAAGAACAGATAAAACTCCGTGCGCAAAGGCTCGGTCTTTCCGAAAGTTCTATCTACATCCTTTCGGAAGTCGTCTGGGAAGGAATCCTTTCCGCATTAGAACAGATCTCGCCTGGGGTTTTAATCATTGATTCTATCCAGACAATCTATAAATCATCCCTACCGGCCAGTGCCGGAAGTATCAGTCAGGTGCGGGGGATATCTTCGGAACTCTTGAATATTGCCAAGAGTTCTTCTATGTCAATCTTTATCATTGGTCATATTACGAAATTTGGAGCAATCGCCGGGCCAAAGACCTTGGAACATATTGTTGATGTTGTTCTATATTTTGAGGGTGATAAGTGGCGGGAGTATCGGCTTCTCCGTTCGGTTAAGAATCGTTTCGGGGCGACGAACGAAGTCGGTGTCTTCAAAATGACAGAAACCGGTATTGCAGAGGTGGAAAATCCTTCCTATCTGTTTCTGAACGAATATAAAGAGCCGGTTTTTGGTTCCGTCGTCACTTGCACAATGGAGGGCTCACGACCTTTACTCTGTGAGATTCAGGCATTGAGCACCCCGACATTTTACTCCTATCCCCAAAGGCTCACCCAGGGATTTGACCAGCGCCGTCTCACAATGCTCTTATGGGTCTTGGAACAGAGGGCGGATATATCATTTAGCCAGCGGGATGTCTTCTTAAATGTTGTTGGTGGTTTAAGGATTGAAGAGCCAGCCTGTGACCTCTCCGCTCTTCTCTCCCTTGTCTCGGCGGCGAAAAAGAAGCCGCTTCCTTTTGACTTAGTTGTTTTTGGTGAGGTAGGACTTTTAGGCGAGGTGCGGCAGGTCTATTTAGCCCTGCCCCGGATAAAGGAGGCGGAAAGACTGGGTTTTCAAAAGATTCTTCTCCCTTCGGAAAATCTAACAAAGGGAGGAAAGATAAAAGAATGGGGAGTGAGAAATATTAAGGAGGCACTTGAAATATTTGAACTACTCTAAAATGGAGGAGTTATGTTCTTTAAGAAAGAGAGGATATTTATAATTGACCCCCCAACCATTCTGGATGGTCGGATCTGTGATTTTTTGGAATTGGGTCTGGTTTCTGGAAGGTTTCTGGTTATTGAACCCATCTATGAAGGAAAGGAAGACTGGATTGTAAAAAAGATGAAGGAGAATCTGGAGAGAATGAAACGGAAATTAGGAAAGAGTATGAGCCTCGTTAAGGGAATAAAGACGGATGAGGAGATTCGGAAACTGACAAAGATGAAGAAGGCATGCCTCTTGACCACAAACGAGGAGATGAAGCAGGAGAAGAATTTATCCGTGATTACTTTGCAGGAGATATTTGAAATCTTAAAACCGGCATATCTTCCAGGTTCGATAATTCAGGTGAAGGTGGTTAAAAAGGGAAAGGATGCAGACGAAGGAATTGGTTATTTAGAGGGTGGGGTGAAGGTGATTGTTGACGGTGGGGCAAAGTTTATTGGTCAGGAGATTGAGGTTTCGGTTTTAGGTTCCTTAAATACATCAATTGGCAAGGTTGTCTTCGGTAAGCCGAGATTTACCGAGGTGCGATAAGTTTAATAATATTTGAGAATTTTCTAAAAGGGGTCTATAATTATCTATCATGAGAATATCTCTTTTAGTTTTGATATTTATCTCTTTCACTTATCCTCTTGACCAGGGGTGTCCTTCAGTTACCTTTGATGGCACAAACTACCCTGTTGTCGGGGAAGATGACCGGAGTGATGCCTTTCGTATTTATGGGCGCGGGTGAATAGAAATGGAGAGGTCTTAGACCGAAACGGGATTCCAATCGGTGCGATAGAAGAACTTCAAATATCTATTGCTAACTGCTCATTTCCATTCTCCGTTTACTTTAAGGAATGTGAAGACTTACGACATCCAAGGAAGACTAATGGAGGTTAGGGAGTTTAAGGGGGTCAAAGTCTAATGAGGTAAAGGTCTCCCTGAAGGGAATGAAGCCAGGAGTCTATATCAAGAGATAAAGATAAGGTAGGAGGTATGAGAGAAAAATTTGTCATTATTAAATCATTTACGCCGATCCTTTAGATTCCATACCAGCCACAAGATGGATTGACCCGTATGATAGGGGGCGCGGGACCTTTGCGGAGTGGATTTTAGCAAATCCTTACATTCCTTCTTTCTCTGCCAGAATTATGAGCGAAGGAGAAGGCACAGGGAAGCCCTTATAAAACTTCCCAAAAAAATGGCGATGAACCAATAAAAGGAGAACGAAATGAAGGTAATCACAGGAATCTTTACCCCCTTAATCTGGGCGAGTATCTTAATTGCCCAGTGGGAGCCGGATAGGAATATCTCTAATTACACCTGACACCGCATCCTTCACCTTTATCCCAATCATCCCAATCCATTCAATCCCCAGACTTCGCTTAAATACTCAATCCCTTATTCCTACAATGTATCTTTGGTCATATATCACAGGTGGTGTCCCGAAATGTGTGGAAATTCCAATAAGTTTATGTATAATAAGAGG
>JBBIHO010000051.1:0-9687 GCA_037446935.1 Caldifarciminota bacterium
CGGTTTGTTTCCGAAAAGGAGATAGAGAGTCTACCCCTCGGTCTACTGGTAATCTAAAGTCCGGGTGTGGCAGAAGAGAGTGAGGCAGTCTTAAAGGGGCGAAAGAAAGGGGAGGTGATTTCGGATATTGAGTTTGTTTATCGAAATATCCAGGGGAGGATTTGTGCGATTACTGGCACTAATGGTAAATCAACCGCAACTGCCCTTTTAGGAAAGGTTTTAGAGACAGGAAAAAGGAAGGTCTTCTGGGGTGGGAATATCGCACCGGGGAAGCCGGCAGGTTTTGCGCTTACCTCCCATAAGGAGATATTCGTTTTTGAGGTCTCTTCTTTCCAACTGGAGAAGATAAAAGATTTTAAACCAAATATCGCAATACTTCTTAATATTACCTTTGACCATCGGGATAGATACAAATGTTTAGAAGATTATATCGCGGCGAAGGCGAATATATTTAAGAATCAAGGTGAAGACGATGTGGCGATTCTAAACTACGATGATCTTTTCGTCCGAGGATTGGCAAAGAAGATAGCGGCGAGAGTTTTCTATTTTTCTTTAGTAAAGGAAGTGGTCGGGAGTTATCTCCGAAGGGGAAATATCTATATCAAACTGCCAGGGGAGATGCCGGAGAGGATTCTTTCGGTTAAGGATATAAAGATAAAGGGAAAATTTAATTGGCAGAATGTCATGGCAGTGAGTCTGGCGGCAAGGCTCTTGGGATTAGAGCCGAAGGAGATAAGAAGGGGTGTGAAAAGGTTTTCCGGTCTACCGCATCGCTTAGAGTTTGTCCGGAGGTTAAGGGGTGTGGACTATATAAATAATTCAATGTGCACAAACCCGGATGCCTTTGCAAAAACACTCGCTTCTTTTGAGAAACCAGTGGTTCTCATTGCGGGCGGGAAGAATAAAGGGTTCTCCCTTTCCGAGTATGTCAAACCAATAGAAGAACACTCCCGGTGGACGATTCTAATCGGGGAGGTGAGAGAAGAACTATTTAGAGAACTTTCAAAAGATTGGCAAAAAAAGACTTACTGTGCGGATTCTTTACGAAGTGCGGTCTTTAAGGCAGTTGAGGTAGCAAAGAGAAATGATATCGTTCTCTTTTCGCCAGGATTTGCCAGTTTTGATATGTTTAGGGATTTTCAAGAAAGGGGACGAGAATTTAAGAGGATAGTATGCGGACTAAGATAGATTTCTTATATCTCCAGACAGTTCTCCTTTTAGTTGGCTTTGGTATTCTGGCAATCTATTCCCATACCTTCTATTCCCAGATATTTTTTGGTAGGTACTCTTGTCTCCATAAAGAATTAAAATTTGTGGGTCTCGGATTGCTTATTCTCCTTTTAACAATTGTCATCTCGCTTGATAACTACCGAAAGAGTTTACTTTCAGCAAATTTATCATCTAAGCGATTTTTTCGCATTCTCTTTAAGGTTTTCCCCAGACCTTTCACTCTGATTTCTCTTTTATGGTTATTATTTTTCGGTTTAATATTGTGGAATGTGGGAAGGGTTTTATTTGGAGGTTATGATGTGAAACGGGAATCGTTTTTTTTCCAGCCGCAGGAGTTTTTTAAGTTCGCCCATCTTTTACTCCTCTCTCAGATGGCGGAAGATGATAAAAGACCTCTCCTCTGTGTTATTTTCTCCCTTTTCGCAACTGCGGCGGTCTTTCTCCAAAAGGCGGTTGGGACAGCAGTGATTCTATTCTTATCTTCTCTCTTTCTATTTATTTTGATGCGACTTAAGACCATTTTCATTTTATTCTATCTTGGTCTTGCGCTTTCCTTTATCGTCGTTGGTGTTTGGAAGATTTCCTATGCCCAAGAACGTCTCAAAGGGTTTATCCAACGGAAAAGAGAAAGGATAGATTTTTCAAGGCGGGAAGACTTAAAGAAGATGACGCATCAGGATTATTCCGAATTGGCAATTGGTTCAGGGATGCTCACCGGAAGGGGACTTGGTGGCGGAAGACAAAAGTTTGGGTTCCTATCGCTGGTCCATAAAGATTTCATATTTTCCGGAATTTGTGAGGAGATGGGTTTTATCGGAGCGGTTATTATCTTGGTATTGTTCTTTATCCTTCTCTTGCGTGGTTTTTTAATTGCGGCGGCGTTCTCTTCCGGATTTGAATACTTAATTTCCGCCGGGGTATCAATTATCATCGGGTTGTATTTCTTCGTCCACATCTTTGTGGGTTTGAATTTAATTCCCTGTACTGGTCAGCCACTGCCCTTCGTGTCGTATGGCGGTTCGGCACTCCTCTCTAATCTTTGGGCAGCAGGTATCGTCCTAAATATCTCCTATTTATTAAGTCACAAATGAACATGGACGAATACAAAGGAAGAATGAGAGAAACCGTGTTTATCTGGATTTGCGAAGCACCTTTGGTTCCGAGATGTTATATATAGTGGCAGCAGGCACCGGAGGGCATATCTTTCCCGGAATTGCCCTGGCGGAAAGGGCGAAGGAGAGGGGTATTCCCTTTTTTTTGATCGGAAGAGAAAAGGCTTTTGAAGAGGGGATAATAAAAGAGAGCGGTCTTCCTTTCCGGACCTATCCATACTTTGAAAGGAAGGTTTCCCATCTCCTTCCGGTTCTTTTCGGTATTATGCGCTGTCTGGCACTTATTCTGAAAGATAAGCCAACCGCGATCATTGCCGGGGGCAGTTATGCCTCTTTACCGCCAGTGGTTGCGAGTATAATCCTTCGGAAACGACTTTTTCTGTTAGAGCAAAATAGAATTCCCGGGACCCTAATAAAGATCTTCGCCCCTTTCGCAAGATATACCTTCTTTGCCTTCCCACCGGCCGAGAAGGTGAAGGGACAAATTAAGGTTACAGGAAATCCGATCCGGAAGAGAATAAAGGAGATTGGTAAGATAAGGGAGGAGAGGATTTTAGTCCTGGGCGGCAGTCAAGGGGCACGGCGGATTACCCAATGCTTTAAGGAGATAGCAAAGGAATTTCCCAGAGAAAGGTTTTTAATCCAAGTAAGAAAGGAGGATGCGGGAAAGGTAGAGCAGGATTCACCGCCCAATGTTGATTTTTTTCTTTTTACACCAAATATTGACGAGTTCCTTTCCCAGGCAAAAATAGCAGTGGGTCGTGCCGGCGGTTCTTTTGTTTCCGAGATTTTGTATTTGGGGATTCCGGCGATTTTAATACCTTACCCTTATGCCGCTCACAACCATCAGGAGAAAAATGCTCTCTACAGCGCAAATTGTGGTGGCGCATTGATGATGAGAGAAGAGGAAATTTTTTCCCAGCGGGATAAGCTTTTAAGGGTCCTGCGGCTTATGGTCGAAAGCAAGGAGAAGAGGGAGGAAATGCGGGAGAAGGCAAAGAAAATCGGTAGAGATGGGACAGAGGAGATTTTAGATACATGCACCTTGTAAAGTCCCAATGGCGAAGTCACAGATGATGAATGGGCATAAAGAAAAAGATGAAAGAATCACTCCTTTTCCGTCTGTTCTGGGCACTCGGGGTTTTTTTGTCAGGAAGTTTCATTTCACCGGCATTGGTGGCTCCGGGATGTCGGGTTTAGCCATGGTGCTCAAAAATTTGGGGTTTGTGGTGACCGGGTCCGATTTGCAGAGGAGTGAAGTCACAACTCGCTTAGAAAGGGCCGGTATAAAAATCTTTTATTCCCATCATCCAGAGAATATCGGCGACTGCCAGGTGCTTGTCTATTCCTCGGCGTGTTCTGGAGATAATGTAGAAATTCTTCATGCGAAAAAGACCCGCCGGATTGTTTTGAAGCGGGCAGAAATGTTGCAAGAACTTATGCGGATGAAGTATTCAATCGCTGTTGCCGGAAGTCATGGTAAGACAACAGTCACATCACTGATTGCCTTCATCTTAGAAAAAGGGGGGAGGGACCCAACAGTGGTGATTGGCGGTCGGATTAAAGGCTGGGAAACTGGGGGAAGGTTAGGAAAATCTAAATATCTGGTCTGTGAGGCAGATGAGTCGGATAAGTCCTTTCTCTCTTTAACTCCGACGATTGCCTGCGTTACCAATATTGACCGGGAGCATCTTGACCGCTACAACTATTCCTTTGCGAAATTGAAGCAGGGATTTCTTTCATTCCTTTCTAATGTTCCGCTGATTGATGGGGTTTGTGTTCTATGTAATGAGGATCCGGTCGTTAAGGCGCTTGCCAGAAGGGTGAAACGAAATACGATAACTTATGGACTCGGTCCCAGCCACTCCCCTTCTACCTACAAGAGGGACCAGGAAGGGGCTAACCTCATCGCGAGAGACATTTCTCTTTTGCCCTTTGCCGCAAGTTATACCTTAATGAAAGATGGGGAATCTCTCGGCAGGGTGGAGATTGCCATCCCGGGAATCCATAATCTCCTCAATTCATTAGCGGCCTGTGCGGTTGCCCTTCTTTTAGATATTCCTTTTGAGATAATTAAGGAGGGATTGAAGAATTTTTCCGGGGTGGAACGGAGATTGGAATTGAAGGGTGAGAAGCAGGGGATTAAAGTTTATGATGATTATGGACATCATCCAACGGAGATTAAAAAGACACTCGCTGCTTTAAGGAATGCCTATCCGGATCGAAGGATTATTGCCATATTCCAACCACATCGCTATACCCGCACATCCTATCTCTACGAAGAATTTGGCCGGTCATTTGCCTTGGCCGATATTCTTTTTCTTACTGAGATATACCCAGCAGGGGAGGAACCGATTCCAGAGGTTTCGGCTAAATTAATTTATGAAGTGGCAAAGGAGGAAAAAGGGGAGGGTGTGAGATTTATCCCTAATAAAGATGATATAACTCCTCTTCTTCTCTCCTTATTAAAAGAAGGGGATGTTTTAATCACCCTCGGAGCGGGGAATATATGGAACATCGGATTAGAGATATTAGAACGATTATAAGAGAATTGCGGGGTATTACTTTGGGAGAAGATTATTCCCTCGCACGATTGACGACGATTGGCGTTGGTGGAAGGTGTTCGGCATTTTTAGTGGTGGAAAATGAGGTGATTTTGGCGGAGTTAGTAAGAAGGCTTAATATTGAAAGAATAAGATATTATATCCTGGGAAATGGGTCTAAGGTTCTCTTCTCCTCTAATTACTTTAAGGGGTTAATTATTAAATTGGGGAAAGGGTTTTCTAATATCGCATATATCGGAAATGGTCTTTTGAGAGTCGGTGCCGGCACACCGCTATCCCAACTCGGAGAATATTGTGCCAAAACTGGTCTTGGAGGGGCTGAATTTCTCTGGGGAATTCCGGGAACGGTTGGTGGTGCTTGTGCAAATAATGCCGGGGCATTAGGTAGAGCAATTTCGGAGATTGTGAGTAAGGTAACCTTAATAAAAAGGGATGGGGAAAGGGTGGAGCGCGGGAAGGAGGAACTCAATTTCACTGAAAGGCGATGCCAGTTAGGAGAAGGAGAGGTTATAGTTAGTGTCGAACTGACACTTCATCCGGAGGATAAAATTTTGATTAAAAGGCGGATGGCAGAGGCAACGACTTATCGGAATCAAACGCAACCTAAGGGGATTTCCTTTGGGTGCTGTTTTAAGAATCCACAAGGTTTGTCCGCTGGAAAGTTAATTGATGAGGCAGGCTTGAAGGGATTTTCCTACGGCGGTGCTTATGTCTCACCAAAACATGCCAATTTCTTATTAAATGATGGAACCGCATCCTTTGAGGATTTCTATACTTTAATCCAGATAATAAAGTTAAGGGTTGAAAGGCAATTTGGGATAATTCTGGAAGAAGAGGTTCGGATTGTTGAATAATTTTTTATACCGGGGAGGGATTTATGGCAAAGGTCGGACAGAGAATTGGTGTCATTGACATTGGCTTTACTAAGATCACCACCCTCATTGTTGAGGAGGAGGCACCGGGCAAAATGAGGGTGTTAGGATACGGGATAGAAAGGGCAGAGGGATTTAAGGATGGCATACCAGTCAATATTGATAAGGCAACAGCAACTCTTCGTGCCAGTTTTGAAAAGGCAAGGGGCGAAGAGATGAAACTTAAAAGATTGCCAGTCTATGTCGGGATAAATGGTAAATACATAAGATATACCCGGAGCGAGGCAAGTATCCGAAGGAAAGAACCAAGGCAGGTAATTTCCGAAAAGGAGATTCACCAGGTGAAGAAGGAGGCAAGCAGTCTAAAACCGCCAGCAGATGAAAGATTCCTTCATTTGATTCCCCTCTCTTATTCCTTAGACGATATGAAGGGGATTCAGGATCCGAAGGATTTTCGAGACTGCCATCGTTTAGGGGTAGAGGGTCTTTTAATCCACTGTCAATCAGTGGTTCTCTCTAATTTAGAGCAGTTATTGGATCGGTTGGAGATAAGGAATCGCCGATTCGTTTTTCAGCCTTTATTTCAATATTTGACCGTCACCGAACCGCAGGAACGTGAGGTTGGTTTTGCTTTAATTGACCTCGGCGGATGGACAACGGTTAGTATTTATAAGGATGGGGGACTTGTCCATTCAGGGGTTATTGATATGGGAGGTGATTTGCTAACCAGTGATTTAGCCAAAGGTTTACGGATTAAGAAGGAGGTGGCAGAGCAGATAAAGAAGGAGTTTGGGGCGACAAAATCGCTTGTTGCTGGAAAGGACGAGGTTGTTTCCCTTCCGGAGACGGCAAGTGAAGAGAAGTATGTCCTGCGCAGAGTTATTGCCGAAATAATGGAAATCCGTTTAGAGGAGATATTACTTGATTGTGCCAAGGAGATTGATTCCCAGGGTTATTCGCATTCCCTCTTGGCAGGAATTATTCTAATCGGAGGTGGGGCAAAGATTCCTGGGGTTGCTCCCTTTGCCTCTCATCTCTTAAGAATGCCAGCAAGGGTTGGGATACCGGAAGGGGTTCCGGAGGAGTTTTCCGATCCGATTTGGGTTACCCCATTTAGTTTGGCAAAGTTTGGGTTTGCCAATCTTTACAAGGTTTATTCATTGGTTGAGGAAGATGACTTGATAATTAGACTTCGCCGGGGGTTAAAAAGGATTTTCCCTTTCGGCGAGGCAGAATGAGGAGGAGAAATGATTGAGATTGTTCCGGAGAAGCGCGATATAAAGATAGGTATTTTGGGGGTCGGCGGCGGTGGTGGCAATATAGTAAACCATATGATAGAGATGGGAATTAAAGGAGTAGATTTTTATAGCATAAATACTGACCGCTCAGCCCTCGGTCTCTCCTTAGCGCCGAATAAGGTGCAGATTGGTGTTTCTCTTACCGGCGGTTTTGGTTCCGGTGACGACCCGGAGATAGGCAGAAAGGCTTGCGAGGAATCCCAGGAGAAAATAAAGGAGATTGCCACGGGAATTGATTTAGCATTCTTGGTCGCTTGCCTGGGGGGTGGCACCGGGACAGGTGCTGCGCCTCTGATTGCCAAGATCTTGAAGCAGTCGGGTGCGTTGGTGGCAGCGATTGTGACCAAACCCTTCCATTATGAAGGGGAAGTGAAAATGCGCCGGGCACTCCGGGGTTTGCAAGAATTGCGAAGTCACATTGATGCCCAGATGGTGATTGCTAATGATAATATTATTGACCATTACGGCGGGCGTTTCTTCGGCGATGCCTTTCGCAGTATTGATACATTAATCACTGAGGCGGTGAAAGGGGTGGTTGATTTGATACATACTCCCCAGATTGTTAATATTGACTTTGCGGATTTCCGCGCGGTGCTCAGTGAAAGGGGTTTGAGTTTGATGAGTGTGGGAATCGGAATCGGCGCCAATCGGGCAAGAGAGGCGGCGGAACAGATTTTGACCTCACCCCTTTTAGATTCCGGGAACTTAGAGGATGCGAAGAAGGTCTTGATAAATGTTAACGGCGATGAGAGGATGACGATGAAGGAGATTGATATTGCCTGTTCCACAATCTCCGAACGACTTAATGATAAGGCGCTGATCCGTTGTGGCTACGGTAAAGACCGCACTCTAAAGGAAAGACTGAAAGTAACGATTGTCGCCTCAGGGATTGAGGAGCGATTAGAGAACTATTTAGATATTGATGGGATAATGAAGGATTTAGAGACAGGACGACAAGGAGAAAAGATAGACTTCACAAATCGTTCAATCCCTGCCTTTTTGCGGTTGCGGCGGAAGATCGATTAAGGATTTTCGCCACCGCATCCCAACCCGAGATAAATGGCACCTATCGTTTCCTCTTCTTTGGCTAACTCTTATCTATAAGCCGGAGACCTGAGATTTTAAGATTTCAGCCAAAAATGTTTCCTCGGGTAATGCCCCGGCAAATTGGATAGTTTCGTTGATGACAGTCTTCGGAACCGCATAGACATTATATTTATTTGCGAGATGGGGGAATTCGGTCGTTTCGATCATAGACGCCTGGATAAGATTACTCTCCAAGGCGAACCGATGGGCAATCTTTACCGCTGGCGGACAATAGGGACAGGTGAGGGTGACAAAGACTTTGATATCTACTGGTTTCGTTATCGTTTTCAAAATCTCCTTCGTCTTTTCACTTAACCCCGATTCCTTGGCTGAGACCATCTTGATTGCCTCAATTAGAGAGGAGAATTCGTAACCCGCTGGGATGCCGTAGAATTTTATCCCGTAGTCCCTCTCTCCCTTCACGACAATTGCCGGAACCATATCTACCCAGTATTCCAAAGCCTTTTCTTTATCGGTGAGAAAGTTATAGACCTCTAATTTTAAGAGGGGTGAAAGATTCGTTATCTCTTCCGCTAACTGTCGATTCTCCCGACAGAACTGGCACTCCAACTCCTGAGTGAAGGCGACGAGGGTTACTGGATTCTTTAAGTTCTGAAAGGTCTCTTTCACTTGTTCTTCTACTTCTGGATTCAATATCAATCCCATCTTTCCTCCTGAGGAATCACTTACTTTTCATCAGATTGTAATGGTAGGCAGCAAGGGCTGCCTTTGCCCCTTCGCCGCAGGCGATGATAATCTGCTTCCCCGCAACATTGGTCACATCACCAGCGGCGAAGATTCCTTCTTCTGATGTTTCGCAATTACAGTTCACAATAATCTCTCCCGCTTCATTCGTTAATACTTCTCCTCTTAGAAAATCGGTATTGGGCACAAGCCCCACTTCCACAAATACTCCTTGCAAGGAAATCTCTCTCTCTTCTTCTGTCTTCGGATTCTTTATCACAATTCCCTCCACCCGCTCCTTTCCTTTAATCGCTTTTGGCACAAAACCGATTATCTTTTCTACCCTTTCGGCATCAGCCAGTTTTTCTAAGAGAATCGGATCCGCTCGTGGTTCACTTCGGATGACGAGATAAACCTTTCTTGCCACCTTATTCAACTCTAAGGCAGCAGTGATTGCGGAATTTCCACCACCAATGACTGCGGTATCCTTATTGCGAAAAAGCGGTGCGTCACAGGTCGCACAATAGGAGACACCCCTTCCGGTAAGTTCGTGCTCTCCCGGCACATCTAAACTCTTATGCCTTTTGCCGGTTGCGACGATAACGGTCTTTCCTTGATATCTCCCGCCAAACTTCGTCTCAACAAAGAATCTGCTGGGCGGTTCTCTTTTTAACGATACTACCTCATCCGGAACTCGGAGGGAAACCGGATAGGAACGGAGATGTTCCTGAAACCTCCTCATCAGTTCCATACCGCTTATGGAGATATTGGACGGAAAGTTAGCAATCTCGGGTGTGAGGAGGGCTTGTCCGCCCAGATTGAGCGAGATGAGGAGGACGGA
>JBBIHO010000052.1:0-9610 GCA_037446935.1 Caldifarciminota bacterium
TACGGGAGATGAATCGGATTATTGCCACACGCTCGGGTTATGCCGCAGATTTGGTGATGGCACTGATGGTTGGTATTGAACCACTCTCCCTTGAGACGCTTGCCTGGGCAAAGCGGCTTCGTTTCTTTAATTTAGAGGATGTGAGGATTGTGGGTGATTTTAGGAGAATAGAAGGATTTAAACTACCTTTCGGGCATTGGCGAATGGCGGAGAGTATTCTCGGCCGGCTGATGACTCGCTTTATCTATCATCCAATGCGCCGAAAAGGGATAAAGATTAAAAAAGAGAAGTGTTCACTTTGTGGGGAGTGTGTAAAGATATGTCCGAAATCCTGTTTGCAGATTGGGGGAAGGAGCCTGAAATATGAGAAACGAGATTGCATCGCCTGCTTCTGCTGTATGGAGGTCTGTCCAGAAGGGGCAATTTGCCCGGAATCCTCCCTCTGTGAAAGTTGATTCGGTTAGAAGTCCTTTATTCTCTTAGCAATCTCTGCCATTTGGCGATTTGCATTTTTCACAACTTCCGGGTTGACTAATGTTGGAATTTGTGGTAAAATAGAGGATTTAATAAGGCTATTGACTTTTATTGAATTTACTTGTAAGATATATTACTCCTGGCGGCGGCAAAGAAGTGATGGGAGTTGACTTATGATGAAATTTATGGTAAAATATCTAATAGGAATGTTTAGTAGTATACTTTTAATCTTTGGACTATTTGCCCAGACGGTTCGCTTTGATTTCTTAGACTATCCCCAGCAGGGTGGAATTGCCGGCGACTCCTTTGACCTTCGGGTGGTCGCAATAAATGCGCGAGGTGAGATTGATACAAGTTATAATAGCCGGGCACTTTTGAAGACTTCTCGGGATGGTGTCTGGTCTTATATTTATCCTCCGGTCTTAAGTTTTCGTTCCGGTGAGGTGCGCACTCGGGCGGTTGTAACTTTGGCGGAGAGCCTCGCTTTAATTGTCACGGATGGAGAGATAACCAATCAAACTCCTTCTCTTCTCTTCTCACCCGGTTTCCCAAAGAGATTTCTCATTATCTTACCGGGAGAGACCCTTTTTCCCGGTTCGCCTCTTGGTAAGTATCCCTATCCACCTTCTCCTACTCCCCAGACCGCGGGTATCCCTTTTTCCGTTCGGGTATATCTGGTTGATAAGAATTTCAATATCGTAGGGACTTTTGATACCTTTGCTATCGCTTCTTCTGATTCATTTGCGGTTCATCCTCCTTTCTCTTCTTTAATTTTTGGGCGGGCGACTTTTCAATTCACCCCCCGCGCTAAGGGTAAGAGAAATATCGTAGTTTTCTCGCCAGCCTTTTCTGACACATCTTCGTCATTTGATGTCATACCCAATCTTTATCGGCGTCTCCTCCTTTTACTCCCTGGTGAGGATTTCTTATTTGGGGATACCGCTTCCATGACTTGGATGAGTCCGGGAAAGAGAGGAAGGGCACTTTCGCAGTTTGTGAACGATACCTTTCGGGTATTGGTTTATGCGGTTGATTCTTTCTATAATCCAACTAACGGAGTCGATTCGGTTTACCTCCAATCGGACTTCTCTTTTGCTTGCACTCCTTTTCCAGCCTACCTTGAAGATAGCGCAATCATTTCCGTTGTCTTCCATTTTTCTGGGGAGAATCAGAATATCTGGGCAATAACGAAAAGCGGGCTTGCAACTTATCGCTCGCAGCTCTCTATCGTCCCCCGTGCCGAGTCCTTGTATATTATCCATTGGGATACAATCTTTGCCGGAAGAGAGACCGATATAAATGTAGCGGTCTTTGATGGTGCGGGACAGCCAATTCCTTACAAGAGGGTAGATTTCCGGGTGGTTAAGGGAAGTGGTCAGATGTTAGATTCGGTAATCCTCACTGATTCCTTAGGTTGGGGAAAGGCAAGATTTATCTGCCATCCTGCCAACTTTTCGGAAAGGGATACAATTGCGGTAAAATCGGATACGATAGAGAGGAGGATTGGTATCTGGATTGAAGCGGGGGCACCTGAGGTTATCCAAGGGGAGGTTATTGCCTTTCCCAATCCTTTTGGTAATCTAAATCAGGACTATACGAATATAATTTATTATCTACCATTTGCGGTTGATACGAAGATTCTTATCTACGACCCATTTGGCAATCCGGTTTACAGTAAGAGGATTAAACAGGGCGAAATTGGAGCGCAAAAGGGTGTGAATAAAATCACCTGGGATGGCAGGGATTCGCAAGGGAAGAAAGTGGCATCCGGGATTTATTATATCCGGGTGGTTGCGATTGCCCACACCGGGAAGGTAATTGATAAGAGTTATACGGTAGGTGTGATATGGTGAAATTGCTCATTCTCTTATTCTCTTTCTCTGGCGGTCAGCCCGGGGTATTTCTCAATTATGGGGGAACTCCGCGGAGCCTGGCTTTAGGGAAGACATTCTGCGGCTTGGCTGATGACCAGGAGGCTTGCTATTTCAATCCGGGAGGACTTTCGCAAATTCTCTCTCAGGAGGTTCGTCTTTCTCATTTCACTCTTTATGGGGCAAGGATGGAATATATCGGCTATTCACTGCCGACCAGGTTGTTTGGAAGTTTTGGCATCTCTTTTATAAATTTTGGCAGTGATAAGATAGAATCGCGGACCGAAAGAAATGAATCGTATGAGCCCGCTTTCTTTTATGAAAATGCCTATATTTTTAGTTATTCCTATTCACCGGTCTCTCTTATCTCCTTCGGCACCAATCTCAAAATCGTTACGAAGAATTATTATCTTTACAGTGGAGTGGGGGTAGGATTTGACCTCGGGATATTCAGCAGACCCACTCCCGCTTTATCCTTCGGTCTATTTCTCCAGAATATATTGGAACCAACGATTAAATTACTGGACGAAGGGGATGTAGAGGTCTATCCCCGTTCTTTCCGATTTGGTTTATGCTGGCGAACTTATCAGGACCGGGTGAAGGTCCTGACCGATTTTCTCTTTTCTTCCTCGGTTTTTGAAGAGGGAGAGATTGACCCGCACTTAGGAGTGGAGTTTGAACTGGTTAAAAATTCTCTAATCCAGCGGGTGGGGGTGGATAAGAGAGAACTTGCCTTCGGATTCGGGTTTGGCAAGGTATGGAATAAATCTTCCCTCTTTATTGACTACGCCCTCCTTCTCCATTATCAGTCAAGTTTTCTCTTAACACCGACGCACAAACTTGGTCTCGCGATTAACTTCGGCGGGTTTCGGGTATGGGTGGAAGGGAGCCCAAAGGTCTTCTCACCGCAACCCGGTGTGGCGGAGAATCTCTTGGGGATCGCTTTGAAGTATTCTTCAAAGCGGCCAATTAAACGTTGGCAACTTCTAATAAAGAACGATTTGGGTGAGGTGGTGAGAAGTTATTCGGGTTGGGAGGAGGCGCCAACGCGTCTTACTTGGGACGGTCTGGATGAGGCAACCCGCTTGGTTGCCGACGGTAAATATTTCTACGAGGTAACATTAGTTGATATCCGCAACGAATCATTTCAGAATTCCGGTTTTCTCTGTATTGTGAAGACCCTTGGTCCAAAGGGGCAAATAAGGAGAAAGGAATGATATGACCAGAAGAGAAGGGATTTTACATTGGGCATTGGGATTTTATTTAATATCTTTTACTCTCTCCTTGGCTCTTCCAGCAAAAGATCTTGCAGATCTATCAACGAGATATAATCAGGCACTCCTTTTGGCAAGAAAGGGAGAGTATAGAGAGGCGCAAAGGATATTTGGCGGACTGATAAACGATTATGGTGGGTCGGAATATGGTCAGGAGATTCGCTATTCTCTCGCGGAGACTTATTTCAATGCTGGTAATTTTGAAAGGGCAAGGAGGGAATTTGAAAGATTAATCTTTGATAAGAGGGTGTCTGGATATTTAAGACCCGAGGCATTGTATGGTTATGCCCTCTCCTGTATAATTTTAGGTGATTTTAAGTCGGCGGAAAAGGCCCTGGCGGAGATTTCTAAAAATCCGATATATAAGGAAGATGAGAGGATAGATTTTGCCTACGGTGTCCTCAATTATTTCCAGGGGGACTACAAATTAGCAGCTGCGCGTTTGTCAGATGTAAAGATCTTGGAAGGGAAATATTTTTATGGGAAGTCACTGGCAAATTTGGGAAGACCGATGGAGGCGATTTCGGTTCTAAAAGAGGTGATTAACGCCTCCCCGAATACGAAACTTTCCCTCTATGCCAATTTCTTTTCTGGGGTAGCCCTTTATATAAATGGTGATTATGAAGGGGCAAAGGTGAAGTTTGAATCCTTCCTCACAGAAATACCATCTCTCCTTTATGACTATGCCTCCTATTTTTATGGGACATCCCTTTTGGCAACAAAGGAATATGAAAAGGCGATCTTTTTCTTAAAGCCACTCTCCCGGCATTCAAACAATTATCTGGCGGCGCAGGCGAATTACTTTATTGGCGTCGCCAATTTAGGTTTGGGGAAATATTCCGAAGCCCTCTCCTTCTTTGAGCGGACCCGTTCCAGTTATCCCCGGACAAAGGTGGCACTCTTTGCCCACCTCTCGGTGCCTTATACATTACTCCTAAAAGAGGATACATTAGCCACCTTCTTGACAGCGGAGCAATTGAAGAAGATATTTGCCGAGAAGGAACTTTCCGGAATTGGCGAATACTTTACCGGCACTATGTCTTTCCAATTGGGTAATTATGATGAGGCGGCAACCTCTTTTGAGCGGGTTTTGGCGAGTGGTGCCGATGTGAACCTGAAAGATAAGGCCTGTTTCTTATTCTTACTTTCCATCCTCAATAAGATGCTGAAGGGTTCCTCCCCACCCAACTACTTAGAAAGGGGGATTGCGATTGCGCAGCGGTATTTAAAGGAGCGAGGAGATAAGGATGGTAAGGATGTAGAGGAGATTTATCTCTTATTGGGAGAGGCATATTACTATTTAGGAAGATACGGCGAGGCAGAGTCTTACTACGATTTGGTGCGGACGCCTTATGGAAGGTTGGGAAAGGCTTATTGTCTCTACCAGAGCGGAAGGTTGAAAGAAGCAGTTCCGATATTTGAGAATCTCTATAAGTCTCGTCCTCAGGATACCCTCTTTACAATAAATGCCCTCTTAGGGTTGGGTTATTCCTATTTTAACCGCAAAGAGTATGAAAAGGCATTAGACATATTTGAAGGTCTCTTAGAGGAATTTCCGGGAAATGCCTTAGCGAGTGAGATCTGTCATTATTACGCGGGATTCGCTTATTACTTCTTGAGATATTATGGGCAGGCAGTGGAACACTGGCAGAAGGTTTTAGATAAATTTCCCTTCTCACCGCGCAGTGCGGAGGCCGGTTTTCGGGCGGGTGATGTCTACTTCAAGGCACGGGAATACGAACAGGCAAGGGGGATCTTCCGGTTTGTGGTTGACCGTTTCCCACAAAACCAGTTTGCTCCGCCAGCCCAGGCGCTAATCGCCCAGAGTTATTATAATGAGAAGAATTACAAAGAGGCAATTCGGGAATACCAAAAATTTCTCGCCCTCTTTCCCGATGATGTCCAGACCCCGGGGGTGCGAAAGGCATTGGAGATGAGTTATTACAAAGCGAGTGAAGAGGACTCTACGGTATTGAAGGAGTTTTTGGATAAGTTTCCAGATTCCGAATATGCGCAAGAACTCTTAATGAATAAGGCAAAAGAACTCTTAGCGGAAAATGAGTACGAAAAGGCAATTTGGGAATTACAAAAGATCGTGGTCAATTTCCCCGGTACTGATTTGGCGGGTGATGCCCTACTCTTAATTGCCGAGTCTTATACCAGTATGAAAGACTGGGAAGGGGCAAAGAATAGTTACGAAAGGTTTCTGAAATATTTCCCCACGCATCCGGCAAGGGAGGCGGCTTATTTTAATCTTGCTACCACTTACTTCAATATTGGTGATTACCAGCAGGCGCTTTTAACCTTTCAGGTAGTTTGCGATTCCTTTCCGGCCGGGGAACTCGTGGAGAGTGCAAAAAAAAATATGGAGCTATGTCGAAAGAGGTTAGGTCAGGAGTAAATAAGGAGGATAGAAGATGATATTAGGACAGAGTTTATTTCAAATATTTAAGAGCAGTATCGTAATGATTCTTCTGCTCTTTTGTTCAATCGCCGCCTTAACGATTATAATTGAGCGGTGGTGGTATTTCTTCCGGAATCGGATAAAGACGCTTCATTTGAAAAGTTTCTTCAACTATCTCGTAAGCGGTAACTACGAAGAGGCGAAGAGATATGCCGAAGATATTAAAAATCCCTTAGGGAGAATGATTCTTTTAGCATTAAATAATCCAAACCTCTCACCGGATGCTCAATCCGACCTCTTCTATGGCGCAATTATTGAGGAGAGGATTAAATACGAGCGATATTTAGGCGGATTGGGGACAATCGCCAATGGGGCAACCCTCTTAGGACTCTTAGGAACCGTGACCGGATTGATAAAGGCATTTCATAATATAGCGGTGACCGGTTCTGGTGGCCCGGCGGTTGTGGCGGCAGGGATTGCCGAGGCATTGATAACAACCGCCTTTGGACTATTTATCGGTATACCATCCCTCTTCTTTTACAACTATTTTACGAAGAAGGCAAGTGACATTGCTATGCAGCTGGAAAGTTTTGGGGAGCGGGTAATCGTCGCCATTTACTCCCGCCCAGCAGAAAAGAAGGAGCCCATTGTGGAAAAGGTAGAAGAAGTGAAGGAATACTGGAAGTTCTGATGGCAAGGAAAAGAATCCGACCGACCTTTCGCCATGAGGGGCTCATCATTACCTCTTTGGTTGATATCGCCCTTTCCTTGGTTATCGGTTTTATTGTCGCCCTGCCCTTTTTCTTTGAATCGGGAATCTTTGTTTCGGCATCTAAGGTCTCCCCGACAGCAACCCCAGCGGTGAGTGATGTGAAGGTGAATATATTCTTAACAAAAGACGGAAATATTCTCTTAAACGAAGAGCCGGTAGAGATGAAGAAGTTAGAAGAACTCCTGCCACTCCTTTTAGCAAGGAGTTTGGAAAGGAAGGTTATTGTGAGTGCGGAGAAGGGTGTGAAATATGAGAGGGTGGTGGCAATCTTAGATATGGCAAAGAGGTTAGGAGCCGGGGAACTTTGCCTCTTAAAAAGGAGAGAAAGATGAGAAGGGGTGTTGCCAATATTGATATTCTGCCGATGGCATGCGTCGGATTACTTTTAGTGATTATGATGATAAATATTGCCCCGATGGTGATGAGCCATACCCGGGTGCCGGTTACGGTTCCGACGGCAAATACCGCAGAGAGAAAGACCGAGGATGACATTTCAATCGCCCTCACTTGTGATGGTAAGTTATACCTCCAGGATGAACCGGTAGAGCGAGAAGAACTCTCCGAAGAGATGGAGATTCTTTTATCCGAAGACCCTTACCGTTTAGTAGTTGTCAGGGCAGATAAGGAAGTTTTATATGATGATGTCTTAGAACTCCTTGCCATTGCCAAAGAGGCAGGAGCCAAGAGGTTAGCCTGCGCGACAAAGAAGAGATGAGAAGACCATCCAGCACCGAAGTCGCAATTCTTTTTTCGGTACTTATCCATTTCCTCCTCTTCGTTCTCATTGGTTCGCTTCCCGAGAGGCTTGTCTCTTATGAGGAGATAAAAGAGGTGAGTCTCATTGACCAGAGTTACCGACCCGAGGCGGCAAAGGTCTTAACCCCGCCAAAGGAACCAGTAGTCGCCGGTGTGCCGGAGGGTGTCCGAATCTCCGGACCGGTTGGTGGCGGCGGTGAGGTGAGTTATGACCTCACGAGAAAGATGGAGAGGTCACAGGCGAAGATTGATTTATCAAAATTTGAGACCGGAGAGGAGTTGGGAGCGATTCGGGTTGCGGATAAGATTAAAGGGATAACGAAGACAACCGAAGAGATCTTAAAAGAGGCGCCGGTTGCCCTTGCCCGGGGAGAAAGGAAAGGGGTCGGTGGTTTTGGAATCTCTGGCTATCCGGGTGTCCTTGAAGAACCGACGATAAGATTGGAGACGAAACCGGTGGAAAGGAGAGAGAGGGTGATTGAAAGGAGAGCGCCCGAGGAGCCGCCAAAGGTTCTGCCTACGGAGACGAAACATGAGACGATAACGGTTGCTGGACCGATTTCCGAAAGGAAGATTCTGCGTAAGGTTCTGCCCCGTTATCCGGATTGGGCATTAAAGAAAGGGATAAGCGGGCTGATTGTTGTCCGCCTTTGGGTATCGCCAGAAGGGGATGTGCGGGGGAATATGGAGATTGTGGAGAGTTCCGGTTATCCGGATTTGGACAGGTCGGTGATAGTGGCATTGAGTGCCTGGAAATTTGCCCCTCTCGCAGAAGGAGTGAAGAAGGAGATGCAATGGGGATTGGTCACAATCCGTTTTGAACTTCTATGATAACCAAAAGCAAGAGAATAATATTAAATCTCCCTCCATTCCTTTTTGCCTTTCTCTTTCTCTCCTACGGTCAGACCACCACCCCGCACCGAAGCGCTTCCGAAGCGAGCGATACATTAAAGGGAAGAAAGATAGAAGATTCGTTAAAATTGCAAAGGGCGGCTGGGGTAGATACCTTAAAGGCGAAGAGTCCTTATGAGATTGGGGAGGAGGTGATAAAAGGGGAGAGACCTTATCTGATTGAGGAGAAAAAACTCTTTGTCCTGTCTCCCTTTAATCCCTTCCTCTTGATTGAGGAGCGACTTAAACCATCCGGTTATATCTATGACGAGAGGTTATACTATTCCGTAGATTCCTTAACAATCCCTTCACTCTTTGTTGCCTCCAATTATTTAAGGGTTCCGGTGAAGCGGAGGTTCATCTACGGCGATGTCTTAATACTTTTTCCAAGTTTTGAGCGGACGGTCGCCTCCTGGCGGCTGGTAATTTTATCTCCCTACGGGGAAGAGATAAAAAGGGCAGAAGGGGAAGGGATGCCACCAGCGACCATCGTCTGGGATGGTAGAAAGGATGATGGGGAGATGATTAGTCCGGGGGAGGTATATTCTTTCACCTTTTATGCTTATGATGCGATTGGCAACGAGACAAAGATTACCGGTGAGCCTTTGAAAATCTCCGGCATCTTCTATGAAGAGAAGGGGAAAAAGATAATCTCTATTTCCGCCCGGGAGATCTTTAAGGAGATGGGACAGGAGTTAACCCCGCAGGCAAAAGAGATACTGGATGAGGCAGCAAACTTGGTGAAGGAGAATTTTAAGAAGGAGTTGACCGTATTTATCTATTCCCACCGGGAGGATATGCTTCCGGTCTGGGTAGAAATCATTGAAGGGGAATTGAAGAAAAGGATTCTCTTACCGAAGGGGACAATCTCTGTTGCCCCACGTTTTATGGAAGGTCTCGCACCAAGATATTCAAAGATTGATATAATCATAAATTAACCCGCCACTTTTTCAAAATCACCTCCTAAATTCATAACCGACAAACTCCTCGGATACTATCTTCATTATCTCCCTTAAAGCCTTCCCCTCAAATCCCTCCTTCACCTTCTTCTCCTCCCATTCCTCTTCTTAAATAAGAATTCCTTAACCCTCTTTATCACCCTATCCTTTATCTCCTCCAATCTTGCATACCTTTCAACCATCTCCCTCTGCTTCTCTTCGGAAGGAAG
>JBBIHO010000053.1:0-9543 GCA_037446935.1 Caldifarciminota bacterium
AAAAATCCTTTTCATAGATACCTCCCTTACCAACTTCTTAAAACATTCAATAAATCGCACCACTTAACCTCCTTGGTATAACCATTGCCTACGAGACAGGAAAAATTATTAAACCGGATATCCTTATAATTCTCAATCTCCCCTCGGGAGACAGCAGTAATGATTTCACCGACGCCATCCGCCACCGTCTTTTTCGTCTGAAACCCCAATACCCTCTCAATCTTCGCAAAGGATACAAAATAATTCCGCTTATCCGAACATTCCATAACGAGAAGCACTTCCGCATTCGGTGTCAGACGCTTTATAATCTCGCCGATATCCTTTATCTGATAATTCTCTTTTGTATTACCGACATTGAAGACCTCTCCGGCGACTAATCTTCTGGGTGCCTCAAGCGCCAGAATTATCGCATCCGTCACATCATCAATATGAACCAAGGGTCGCCACTGTTCGCCACCGAAGACCGTAATCTTACCATCCACCGCTGCCATTGCCGATAATGTATTCACTACCAAATCAAATCGCGGCCGGAGCGAAGGACCGTAGACAGTAGCAAACCGCAGAATAACTGGAACAAAGCCATTCCCGCCCAATTTTAAGACAGCATCCTCTGCCAGTAACTTGGTTGTCGCATAGAGCGAAAGCGGGCGGGGAGGAGAATCCTCCGTAAGCGGGGAAGATGACGCACCATAAACCGAGCAAGTAGAAGCGAAGATAAATCGCTGACAGGAGAATGCCTTCGCCCCTTCACTAATGAAGCGAGTTGCAAGGAGATTGGTCTCCAATGTCACCTTTTCATTAAGGGCACAAGCCTGATCTCCGACGATTGCCCCCAGGTGCACCACTGCATCCACATCCTCTAAACCCTCAACAACCTTATCAATATGTCGGAAATCTCCCTTCATTACCTCTAAATTAACATCCGCTATCTTTTTTATAGAATCTTCACCGTAGAGGAATAAATCTAACACCCTAACCTTATAACCACGCGCTAGCAACTTCTTGGTTAGGACACTCCCGATATAGCCCCCGCCACCAATCACTAAGACATCTTCAATCGGCTTATCCCCTTTGAGATTCATCTTCTTTCTTTCCGTCTTCGCGATATTCCAATAAATAAGCGATAAAACCCGGGCGCAAGAGAGAATTGAGGCAGTAACTAACCAACCAATTCCCCAGACCGGAGTCGGCAGATTAGGTAAAAATTTCAGAGGATATAGAACAAACCCGCAAAGCAAATACACAATCGTTACCGCCTCAATCACAAATAATATCTTATACCTTCCCCGGTAGCCCCGGCCATAAGTGTAAAATCCGAAGATGAAAAATATACCCTCCGAAGTTAAGGTGAGGAGGGGTGAAATCTTTAAGAAGATTACCAACATCTCCCTAACATCTAACACCGTCCACCAAATACCATTAGTAAGGAGGCAGATGAAAAGCACAAGGAAGAGTGAGAAATTGACTAAGATAATATCCGCGAATATCCGCAGAAGGACCTCCTTATTCCTTAATAAACGGAGATTTCTCATTATTTTACTCTTCATCTCCGGAATCTCTTTACAATCTCTAAAACTGAGTAGATTACATAGTCAACATCTTCTTCAGTCATCATCGGATAAAGCGGGAGCGAAATAATCCGGTCAGTGAGGTCCTCCGCATTAGGAAAATCTCCTGATTTGTAACCATAAGTCTTCTTATAATAAGCAAAGCGATGGATGGGGATGAAGTGAACCGAAGCTCCGATATTCCTCCTTTTCAGTTCCGCAATGAACTCGTCACGAGTAATTAATAGGGCATTCCTTTTGAGTCTTAAAACATAAAGATGCCAACTGTGTCTTCCTTCATATGAAGCCCCTTTCACTTCGGGTGGCGTTTCAAGCTCGGATAAGTTCTGAAAGGCGGCGGAATACTTATTTGCCAGATAAGTTCGCCTTGCAATAAACTCATCTATCCTCTCTAATTGTCTTATCCCCAATGCTGACTGGATATCGGTCAGATTAAACTTATAGCCCGGCTCTTTAAGGTCATAATACCAGCTCCCATCCATCCGATAACGAGCGAACGCATCCTTTGAGATTCCGTGCAGGGTGAGAATCCTTATCCGCTCCGCTATCTCCTTCTCCTCCGTAGTGACCATACCCCCTTCCCCGGTCGTCAGATTCTTTGTTGGATAGAAACTAAAAACAGCCGTGCGTGGGACAGACTTCACCAGAGCGAATGAGCGACCTCCTATCTTACTCCCACCGTATTCTGTTCCACAGGCATGGGCTGCGTCCTCAACCACCAAGAGATTATGCCTTTGGGCAATGTCCAGGATTTCATCCATCCGGCACGGAAATCCGGCAAAATGGACCGGGATAATCGCGCGTGTCCTTGGCGTAATCTTCTTCTGAATCTCATCAACCGCAATCGTGAAATTATCATCAACATCACAGAGCACAGGCACCGCACCAAGATGAACACAGACATTTGCTGTAGCACAGAATGTAAGAGTGGGGAGAAGCACCTCATCACCCTCTTTAATCCCTAATACCCGAAGGGAAAGGAAGAGACCGGCGGTACAAGAAGCGACTGCTACTGCATAACTCGCCCCCACATATTCCGCAAACCTCGTCTCAAACCCCTTGGTCACTTCTCCGGTTGTGAGCCAACCGGATTTAAGAACCCGAACGACCTCTTCTATCTCCCTTTCGGAAATCGTAGGTAAGCAAAAAGGAATCGTCCTCTTTCTTAGAACAGCCATCTGCGCAAAGAAATCTTCAAATCAATAACCTTCAAACCTAAGGAACGGTATAATCTAATTGCCGGACGGTTCTCCATCTGGGTTCCGACAGTTATATATTTAGCCCCCCTGCCTTGCAGGATAAGACTGGCCGTGAGGATTAACCGGCGCCCGATGCCTAACGAACGAAAGTCCCGCAAGACAGCAATTAATCCTACTCTTCCGGTGGCAAACCCTAAAACCTCTTCTATTGAATTATCAATCTCAAAACTCACAAATCCCACTGGTTTATCATCTACCCTTGCCACGATGAGCGATCCCTCATTAAAACTGGCTTCCAGCCAGGAGCGATAAATCGCCCTTGCCCGCTTGAAAGAAATCATTGGGTCGTTATGAAAACGAGACCGAAAGAAAGAGTTGTCGGAGATATAAAAGACTGATGGCAGGTCAACCGCCTCCGCCCAGGAGACTTCAATCTTTGGGAGAGCGCTCCTCGTCAGCCATTCTCTATCTTGCAAGATTCTTAAGTCCAGATTAGAAATCTCGCCACCAAAGGTAATTAAAGAATCAACCGCAACGAATCCTGCTTCCTTCAAAACCTCATTCGTCTCTTGCTCCCAAGAGGGAATCCGAATAAAAAGATAGACATCTTCCATCTCGGCGAGGAGAGATTCAATCAATTCCTTCTTCGTTTTGCGGCTCTCCCTTCCGGATGCCAAAAAATAGGGAATCTTGAATGTCTTTACTCCCAATTCCTTTGTATCCCACTCATCCTGATAAGCAATTATGAACCCCTCTATCTGTTCATTTCTCCTCTTTACCTTTGTTAGCGCACCCTTTCCGATCAAATCTTCAATCTGGTGCAAAATGTAATCTAAGAACTTACCTTCCATTCCCGCCAAGAGAAAAGGTGCCGGAAGGCTGGCAAAACCCACCTGGGAGAGAAGATTTCGTATCTCCGCATTTCCCATTCTGTTTGCAATCGGTGATTTCACCTTACCCACTCCCTCTCTTGTTGGGGAAAGTTCTCATGGGAGTATATCCCTTCTCTTTTTAAGACGACGAATATGGTCTTAAATATTATCCTCATGTCTAATCGAAATCCACCTTTTGTTGCCAGGCGGACATATTCAATATCCAGTCTCTTCCGTTCCGAGTGGGAGATTGCATTGCGGCCAGAAATCTGTGCTAAACCAGTGAGCCCAGGCCGACAGAGCAATCTCCGGTATTCAGGAAACGAATATAATCTAACCTGGTCAACCTCATCCGGTCGTGGTCCAACAAAACTCATATCGCCCTTTAAGATATTCAGAAGTTGTGGCAGTTCATCAAGGGAAAATGTCCGTAAGAATCTTCCGAGACGAGTTAATCGCCAATCATCAGACGAATAGTAGGAGGAGCCGTCAGGTGCTCGCAAAGGCGGTGAGTTTATCTTCATTGTTCGGAATTTGTAGAGTGTGAATACCTTCCCAAATCTCCCAACCCTCTTCTGACAGAAGATGGAATATGGTAGCGAACGCCAAAAATTTCCCAACTCCTTCCCTTCCGCCGCGATCAGAACCACTATGAGTAAAAAGAGAGGGGAGAATATAATGACAAGTATTAGCGAGAGAATGATATCAAAGAGCCGTTTTATCATCTTACTCCCAATTCCTGATAAATTTCCAAGGTCTCCTTTAAGAATCTTTCCGAAGAGAATCTTTCTCTAATCGTTCGCTTTGCCGCCAGTGATAATTTTGCCCTCAGGTCTCTATCTTTAATCAGGCTTCCGATTCTTGCCACTAACGCCTCTTTCACTAAAGGAGGGAAGATGAGACCATTTTCACCATTAACTATTACCTCATTATTCCCTTTAATATCACTCACCACGCAGGGCAAGCCAGAAGCCATTGCCTCTAACAGAGATATTGAGAGTCCCTCCCATAGAGAAGGAAGCACAAAACAATCGGTAGCCTTTATTAGAGAGACACAATCGCGCCGGAAGCCTAAAAATTTCACATTCCCTTCAATCCCTCTCTTTTTAACCATCTCCAAACACTTCCCCTTTAACTCGCCATCGCCGATTAAAAGAAGATAGGTAAGAGGATATTCCTGCAAAAGATCCGGCATCGCCGAAATTAGAAGCCCCGGGTTTTTTTGTGGGGAAAGCCTCCCGACAAAAGAGATAAGGAAAGAATCCTTTGGAATTCCTAATTCTTCCTTTATTTCGTAATGTGGTTTTACCTTCTCTATTGCCTCCCAGTCCACTCCATTATAAATAATCCTTCTTATCCTTTTATTTCCAATTCCTAACCTTTCGGCGAAGGTCGCATCCTTCTTATTGACGAATATCAGACGGTCACAAAAAAGGCTCGCCAGCCGTTCCAGGGAAGAGTAGAAGAATTTGCCAAAAGGCGAGGAAAATTCATGGAAGGCGAAACCATGAACGGTATGGACAACCCTCTCTCTCTTCGCAATCCTGGCTGCTATCCGGCCAATAAATCCACCTTTGGAAGTATGGGTATGGACCAAATCGGGTGAGATTTTGCGCAAGATGCTTTTAAGTCTTAATAATGTCTTAAGGTCATGATAGGGCGAAATCTCCCTCTTAAAATTATTTGTGGAGAGAATCTCAAATCCAGCTCTCTTAAATCCCTCCGCTACCTCCGGATTCTCCGTTAGGATAAAGACATCGTGCCCCAATTCCCTCAGCCTTAATGAGAGAGTATGGATATAATAAAAACCGCCCCCAAACCCACTCTTCCCAATTATCTGTATTATCCTCATATCTCACCTCTTAGACGGCGAAGGATTTCGGAAAAGGCGAAGAGGAGCCAGAGATGCCGCTGATACAAAGCCTCTATGCCCATAGCGATGATGAAAAAAGAAAGGATACTGGCTCTGGTTGCTACCATGGGTTGTTGGAGTCCACCGCGGGAGCGCGCAAATATTGCCCAAATGAATAATCCAAGAAGGGCAACAAGACCTAAAGGCCCGGTTTCCACCAAAATCCAGATAAATGAGTTATGAATAATTGTTGGGGCAAGTTCCCGAAAGATCCCTAGCCCGATTCCGGTTAAAGGGGCATTCCGGTATAATTCAAGTCCCATATTTATCAGGTCGCGCCGAGTTTGGTAGGTATATTCCCGGAAGATAAAGAAACCGGGGTCGATTCCAAAGTGCTGGAGATTAAATAGAATGGCGCAACCGAACGCGATCGGTAGAAGGACGGTCCATATCCCCCTCCATTTACTTCCTCCGCTTCCAAAGGCGCTAAATAGCAGATAGATTAGACCAACAACGAATCCCAACCAAGCGGTTCGGGAAAAGGTGAGGACTAAAGAAAGAGAGAGAAGAATGGTATTTAAGAAAGCAACGCTCCGCTTGCGCAAAAGTGGCAATGAACCGTCCTCAAAAAGTAAGAACGAAATCTGGAAAATAAGGAGCGGGACCACAAATCCGCCATAGGCATTGGCGTCACAAAGAAATCCCCTTAAACGGCCTGCCGCCATGCCCTCAATTACCACCAAAGAAAGAAGATTTTCTTTCCCAAAAATGGTTAAAAGATAGAAGACTAAAACCAGCCCATTAATTACCGAACCGGAAAGGAGAAAGATCTTCTCCAATTTATGAAACTCCTCTTTTGAATCAATTAACTTCACAAGACAAAAAAATGTAACCGCGAGACTTATAAAGCCAATATATTTATTTATCAGGATATAATTAGACAAATAGCCTAAATTATACCAAGCAAAAAGCATTCCCGAAGAGAGGGAGATGAAGACTAAAAGAATCCAAAACCAACTTTTGGTGAGGGGTGCCCAGCCGGCTTCCCCCTCTATCCTCCCCCGATCCGTATGCGAGGGCTCACTTCGCTTCCTTTGGGAAAATAATCTCCCGGCGGCAACAATTGCTAAGGGGATTATGAAGAAATCGGAAGGGGCAATATTCACTCCCAACCAGGAGTAAGTTTCAAACTGACATCCTAATAAGGTTGCCCACAATCCAAGCCCAAAAAGAGGACGCATCAGGGTGATAAAGGTTGAGAGGAGAAGGATTATCAAAGCGAGTGCGATTCGGTAATCAGCCATTAAAGATAAAGGGATTAAAAGTGAGAGGAGAAGGAAGGGAACCTTAATCCAAAGCTCCTGCTTCCAACGGACGGCGTCAAGCCGCTTCATCATTTCTAATTATTGGCAACAGCTGAGATTAGAAGATTTCATTTGCCTCCTCCAAAACCTCTTTTTGTGATGGGAGAGGAAGGCTTCCGAAGGAGTTGCGCAGCAAGAATGACCGGATAAGGGTTTTGGCAGTAAATCCCAATACATAAATAACGGTCAGAAAATAGAGAATCCCCACCTTTGGGGAACGCAAGAGAGCGAAAGGTATGGAAACGGTATAAAGTCCTGGCGGTGAAAAGAGAAAGGCGGTCAGGTCAAAAAGGAAATTTTTCCGCCGCAAATACGAACCAGAATCAAATCCTTGCGTCTTTTTCGCGAGATGGGTAAGAAAGGTGGCAAAAAAGGAGATTGTGAAAAGGGCACTCCACCCAATATCTAATACCAAATCTCTATTAGACAATACACTTTGTATACCAAAGAGAAAGGCAATAAAGCAGGGAATATTCGCCAGGTTAAGTATCATATCGAGAAGTTTCCCATTTCGGGAAACCCTCTTCCGCCATCGGGCGACTTCGCCGTCAACACAATCAAAGAGGTAACTTATGTGAAATAGGATACACCCCCAGAAGATCTCCGCTCTGACAAAAGACCAAGAAGCCAAAAGGATGGATACGATTCCCAAAATCGTTATCAGGTTTGGGCTGACGCGCGAGAGGATACAAGTGAAGTAGATGGAGATTGGCCGTAAGACATAAAAGGCCCAGAACTCTTCGCGCCCTTTTGGTTTTTGGACCATTCGGCGCAAATCCCTTATAAAGTGACTATCAAATGGCAACGAAGGGTATTTAGCCAAAGGCGAATTCATAGACCTTCTCGTAATCTTCCGCTCTCTTTTCATTAAGTATCGTCCATCTATCCCTTCTTAATTTCGGACCTAACAAGCAGGCTTCTAAGAACTCCTTTTTACCAATTCCGACTTCTACTGGCGAGAGTGGGAAGTCTATCCTCTGATAAAATTCTTTAATCCTTCCCCAGGAGTTATTTCGCAAACACTGCGTGAAGATAGTGGCAACTCCCACTTGAATACCGTGGGGAAGGGGACGCGCCAAGATTTTATCCAGGGCATGACTTATTAGGTGTTCAGCACCACTGCACGGGTGAGAAGAACCGGCAATCTCCATTGCAATCCCACTCATCACCAGACCTTCAATCAGTCGTTCTAAAAATCTCACATCACGCAAACTCCTCTTGCCTTCGTATGACGAAAGATTACCAAGAAAAGATAGTGCTGCTTGCTTCGCAAGGATGTAGGCAAATGTATCCAATTTCCCCTTCCCCCTCTTAACTGCTAACGCCCAATCTTCAACTGATGAGAGATTAGAGATCAAATCACCAATCCCGGAGAGGATTGTTGAAAGTGGCGCACTTTTGATTATATCTATGTCAACAATTACCCCCACAGGCATCTTTGCCCCTAAACTCATCTTTTCCCCTCGCCGGTTAATTACCGCAACCGGTGAAGATATCCCATCGTTTGCCGGTGCGGTTGGAATACTCAAAAAGTTCACACAGGACAACGAAGAGGCATACTTACCGATATCAATAACCTTTCCGCCGCCCACACCGACAACTAAATCAATCCCTTTCTTATGAATTATCTCCCCTATCCGCTCTATCTCTTCCTCATCGTTTTTCTCAACTATTAGATGCGAAACCTCCGCCGATTGAGCAAGGGAATCACAAACCTTCTTCCCGGCAATCTCATAAGTAGTTTTACCAGCAATACAGAGCACCTTCTGAAAATAGAGATGCTCTTCTTTTATAATCTCTAAGGTATGAGGAATCAATCCTTTCCCAATTCTCAAAAAAAGAGGGATATCTATCTTGCGGGAGATGAATGCCATATTAAATCAACGAAGAGTTACCTTCCATCACCGAACGCCAAAACGACTTAACCTCTTTGCCTTTTCTAAGTCCTTAAATGTATCAATCTCCACCCAGGGCAAGCCTTCGGTAAATAAAGGATGGACGGAGAAGTAAGGGAGCATCTCTCTAATCGCCGCTTCATAAAATGCGTCCTTCCCATTACTTTCAAGCATCTCTGCCATCCGTCTTTTCAACTCCTCGCCTCCTTTCTTGGAAAAACGGGCAATTCCAATATATTCCCCATCTGCCTTTCGGGGGTCTATCGTCTTTGAGATATCCACTATCTTCCCGTCTTCTATCTTCACCTTCATCGCCTCTTCTCTCAAATCAGAGGTGTTATCAACAATGAGCAAATCGGTTAAAGGGCTCGCTAAAACCCTCAAGATAATCTGCGGATGAAAGTAGAGGTCGGAATTCAAAAGGATGAAACCATCGGGAAATTCTTCTTTCATAAAGGCGAGAAAAAGGGAGACAAGATTATTCGCACAAGGATAAAAGGGATTGAAGATGAATTTCATTCGGAAAGGATACTTCTTCTGTGAGGCGAAATCTCGGAGGCAGGCTTCCCCATGCCCGGTAACGATAACCACCTCTTCTACTGACACATCGTGCGGGAGCGAAGCGACCGAATTGCCCAAGTATGCGAGGGTTCTCTCCAAAAGGGTTTTGCCGTTTACTGAGAGAAGGCATTTCGGCATCCTTTTCGTCAAGGGCATTAGCCTACTGCCAACACCAGCTGCTAAAATGATTGCCTTCATACTTCTTGGAGTCCACCTTCCCTTGATCCCAAGT
>JBBIHO010000054.1:0-9387 GCA_037446935.1 Caldifarciminota bacterium
CTTCTCTTTATCGGAACTGAAGAAGATACCTCAGGATTTGATACCCCCGGTTAAGGATTTTTCTTACCTCGCGAAGAAGATAGGGGAGGTGATTGATGAGCAGGGTAATATAAAGGAGACTGCCTCCCCGGTCTTTTCTCTCTTAGTAAAAGAGGCGCAGGATGTGCGAGCCCGGATAATTAAGAGATTGACGGCGATTAAGAAGGAGAATCCCAACTTATTTTGGGAGGGTGAGATAACGATGAAGAATGGTCGCTACTGCCTGCCATTAAAATCCGAACAGAAGGGGAAATTTTTAGGGATTGTCCATGATGTATCGGAAAGTGAGAGGACATTTTTCATTGAGCCGCTTTCGCTTGTGGAAATGGGTAATCAACTCATCCGGCTGGAGAAGAGAATTGAAGAAGAGAAGCGGCGACTCCTTCAAGAACTCACTAAAGAGATTTCCAAAGAGAAGGAAGGCATCCTGGCACTTTTTGATTTGGCGGGTGAGATTGATTTACTATTAGCAAAACGAGAATTTGCGAGGAGATTTTGTGGTTCTCGCCCATCCTTTACCACTCCCTCAGAGTTGCGTCTGGAGATAATCGGGGCAAGGCATCCACTACTTCTATTACAGGAGAGAGAGGTTACCCCCCTAAATTTGAGGATGGAAGGTAAAAAGGTCTTAATTGTCTCTGGACCGAATGCCGGGGGTAAGACCTGTCTCTTAAAGACAATTGGTATCGTTTCCCTTTTGAGTCAGTGTGGAATCTTCCCGCCTTGCGAGCGGGCAGAGTTGCCTTTCTTTGAAAATATCTTTACCGACATCGGTGAAAGTGAGAGTTTAGAAGAGGCGGTCTCTGCCTTCACCTACCACCTCTTGAATATAAAGGATATTCTGGAAAAGGATGGTGACAATTGCCTCTACCTCATTGATGAAATCGGGAGTGCCACCTCCCCGGAGGAAGGGGCAGCACTCGCTTGTGCCTTGATTGAGACCCTAAAGGAGAAGAAGGGAATTACGATAATTACAACCCATCTCACAGCGGTGAAACTCTTTGCCTATGACCAGCCAGATATCATGCAAGGCGGTATGGAATTTCGTGGTAAACCAACATATCGCTTTTGCCTCGGTATGCCCGGTGAGTCAAGTGCCTTAGAGATTGCTTCTCTCTTATCCTTTCCCCAGGGAATCATTACCCGGGCAAGAGATTTTTTGCAAGAGAGGTTCTTCTCTTTAACGGAAAAGATTAGAGAGCTACAAAGAGAAAGAGAGACTTATGAGGCGATGAATCGGAATTTAGCACAAAAGGAAAAGGAGATGGTAGAATTATCATCTCTCCTGGAAAGGCGATTAAAAGAGATTGCTAAGAGAGAGAAGGAGATGCGGCGTGAGATTCTTTTGGAGAAGGAGAGATTCCTTAGGGAAAACCGGGAGCGGATAGAAAGGATAATTGAGGAGATTAAGGAGACAAAGGTAGGAAAGGAAGCAGTGAAGGCAAGCGTTGACCTTATTGGAAATTGGGAGCAGGAGATAAAGGAGGAGAGAAAGAAATTGGTAACCTTTAAGGGAGAGGTGAAGGTTGGGGCAATGGTTTATATCCCGCGATTCGGGAAAATCGGGAAGGTGATGGAATTGGATAAGTCCTCTGCCAAAGTCCTCATCGGAAATTTGCATTTAAAAATTCCTGTCGGTGAGTTGGAAATAGTGGAATCGCACGAGGATGTTCCATTGGAGAAGAGCAAAGCGAGCGACTTCGTCTTTAACCCGCTTTTGAATATCCGGGGAGAAGAGAAGGTCTTTGCCTTAGAAAAATTGGAGAGATTTTTGACGGATGCGTATTCTTATGGGGTGAAAGAGGTTGTCCTCCTTCATGGAAAGGGGCAAGGGATTTTGCAACGTGCCATCTGGGAATTTCTGCGGAATGATGAAAGGATTTTGGAATTTAGAGAAGGAAGACCAGAAGAGGGTGGATACGGTGTAACGGTGGTTAAGTTGAAATGAACGATGATTAAACCGGATTTGATTGCAAGAGTGAGGGAAGCGGTAGATATTGTGGAATTGATTGGGGAATATGTTCCGTTGAAGAAGGTTGGGACACGGTATCGCGGTCTCTGTCCTTTCCACTTAGAAAAGAATCCCTCTTTCTATGTTGACCCCCAGAGGCAGATTTATCACTGTTTTGGCTGTGGCGAAGGTGGAACCGCTATCTCCTTTCTGATGAAATATGAGAAGATTCTCTTCCCGGAGGCGGTAAGAATTTTAGCCTCAAGGGTTGGGATTCGGTTAGAAGAGGAGAGGCGGACAAGGGAAGAACCAGGAATTTATGAGGTGATGGAATTCGCCGCTAACCTTTTCACCTCCTATCTCTACTATTATCCTAAGCCCTTAAAATACTTGAGGGAGAGGAAGATTGGTCAGGAGGTGCAGAAGAGATTTCGGTTGGGTTATGCCCCAGGGGGAGGCACTCTATTAAAAGAGGCAAAAAAGAAGGGGCATCCGGTGGAACTCTTATTGGCAGCCGGATTGGTTGTGGAAAGGGATGGGAAATATGAGGATTTCTTCTTTTCCCGTCTCATCTTTCCGGTCTTCTCACCCAGCGGACGAATTATTGGATTTGGTGGCCGAACTTTAGAAGAAGGGGTTGAGCCGAAGTATTTGAATTCGCCGGAGACCGAAGTATTCAAAAAGGGTGAGAATCTTTACGGGTTCTTCCAGGCGAAGAAGGAGTTAAAATCTACGAAGCCAATCTTAGTTGAGGGCTATTTTGACCTCTTATCCTTGGCGGAGGCATGGATAAATAATTGCCTAGCGCCATTAGGAACCGCCTTTACGATTTCCCAGGCATTACTTGTGAAGCGGTATAATAAAGATATATATATATCCTTTGACGGTGATGCACAAGGAAGGGAGGCGGCAAAGAAGGCATCGGTAGTAGCCTTAAAGGCCGGATTGCATCCCTTAATCGTCTCTTTACCGGAGGGTTATGACCCAGATAAATTTATCCGTGAGAAGGGAAGGGATGCCTTTTTATCTCTCCTGCCAGAGGCATTGGATTTAATTGATTTCCTACTCAGCGATAAGGATAGAACAAAGATTAGCGAGCGGCGCGAGATTATCAATCAATTTCAGGAGATAATCCCCGAAATCGGAGATGAGGTATTAAAAGACCTTTATATTAATAAGGCCTCCGAAGTATTAGGGGTACGGCGGGAAATCTTTCGGACGAAACAAGTCCTCCGGAAAGAGAAAAGTGAGTTGAGACCTTCGTTTTTCAAGGAAGAGAAGCTTCTCTCTTATATCCTCCTTGTGCCGGAATATGCCCGGCTCTGTCGGCAGGTTTTGCCAACTTCCGTATTCCCGGCGGAATATAGCCGAATCGTTAATCTCCTTTACAATCTTTGCGACAAGGATTTTACCATTTCGGAATTTTGCGACCTCTTAGAGGATGTGAAGGATAAAAATCTCGTCTCTCGTCTATGTTTTCGGGAAGAGCAAATCCCAGAGAAAGAAAGTTTTATCTTTTTATTGAAAAGGGTGTTGGTAGACTTCTTAAAGAAGGAGGCGAATAAGGACGAGAATAAATTAAAAGAGTTTTTAGAGATTAAAAGGGATTTAATAAGAAAAAGGGGAGGAAGTTTTAATGGATAGAGTTAAAGGATTGGTTTCCGATATTATAAGTAAGGTGGGCCGGGATAAGAAAATCTCCTATAAGGAGATTGAGAGTCTCTTGCCCGAAGATATCCGGTCCACTGAGATCGAAGACTTAATAAAGGAACTTAACCGGCGAGGAGTGACAGTGGGGACGGAGAAGGAGTTCTTAAAGCGACAAAAGTTTAAGGTTGCGGAACGTCGGATGGAGGACCCAATTAAGTTCTATTTTCACGACCTTTCCGAACTCTCCCTGCTCACCCGGGAACAGGAGGTGGAATATTCAAGAAATATGGAGGAAGGCTACCGGGAGATTGTCGCTTACCTTTTTATCTTACCACCTTTACTGCAAGACCTTTTTGTGGAATGCCGTTCCTTAGAAGAAGGAATGGGGACACTTGACCAGATAGCAAGAATTGAGTTCAAATGCTTGGTAAATAAGAGAGAGATGTGGATGGAAAAGCAGAAATTCATCCGCCGCTTACGAAGAATGAAAAAATTATTCAGTGAATGGCAGGATTTGAAGAATAAGAAAGGGAAAGCGGCGCAGCGGCGAATTGAAAATCTAAAAGAGCGGATAATCAAAAGGATTCAGTCGCTCTCACTCCAGCACGGACTGATAAATAAATTCATTCAGAAATACCGCGAAATTCTGAAAGAAGGTCTTGACATCAAGGAGAGGATGGCAAGGGAGAAGGATAAGGTTCGTCTATCGGAACTAAGAAGACAGTTGCGGGAATTTGAGGACCGTTATGAGATGGCAGTGGATGAAATGCTGGCCAATCTATCAAAGATTGAGGAATGTGAGAAAAAGATTTTGGAAAATCGGGATAAGATGATAAAAGGGAATGTGCGTTTGGTGATTGCGATTGCTAAGCGTTATACGAATCGGGGGCTGGAATTTGCTGATTTATTAGAAGAGGGGAATGTTGGGCTGATAAAGTCGGTGGAAAAGTTTAACTACCGGAAGGGTTTTAAGTTCTCCACCTATGCTACCTGGTGGATAAAACAGGCGATAACCCGGGCAATTGCTGACCATTCACGCACCGTGCGGATTCCGGCACATATTATTGATATGATGAATCGATTGACCCGCACCCAAAGGAAATTTATCCAGACCCATGGTCGGGAACCAAGTTTGTCAGAACTGGCACAGCGAATGGGGATGCCTGCCGAAAAACTGGATACGCTATTGCGCATTAGTCAAGTTGGCATCTCAATTGATAAGCCGGTTGATGATGAAGAATCCTCTTTTATTAGCGACTTCATTTCCGATGAGAAGACCCTATCTCCCTATCAACATACCGGGCGACTCTTATTGCAGGAAAAGTTGGAAGACGCTTTCAAATGTCTTACGAAAAGAGAGGAGAAGGTATTAAGACTCCGTTTTGGCTTGGGTGATGGAATCCCCCGAACCTTAGAAGAGGTTGGACAGATATTCAACATTACTCGCGAGCGGGTGCGACAGATCGAAGCAAAGGCATTGCGGCGACTTGCCCAACCAAAACTCCTTAAGAAATTTACTATCCTGAAGGAATTGCTCATTGGATAATTGAGAAATTGCTATCGGCACAGAGACGCTGCGGTTGCCCCTTTCCGTTCATATTGGGTGGGCGCAAAGGAAGGATTTTCTTGAGTGGTTTCCGTCTTATCTTCTTAGGAGTGGGATGAATTTGCAACGGAAGCCAAGCAAAGAATTTTCCCCCCTGAAGGAATTGGTCAACCAGACAATTAAGGATTTAGGTCTTTCAGAAAAGATAGTTGCCTGGCAGGCGGTATTGCGATGGAAGGAGATAGTGGGGGAGAAGGTGACAAAATATGCGAAGGCAGTTTGCGTAAAGGATGGTATCCTTTATGTCTCCTGTCCCAATCCCACCTGGCGGACACAACTCATCCTGATGAAGAAAGAGATAATTAAAAAGGCAAATTTAGTGATTAGTAAAGAACTGATAAAGGATATAAAATTTATTAGAGGCAAGACCGTGCCCTAAAAGTTTTGAGTTTAGATTCCTCGCACAAAAACCCTAAGGACAAAGTCGCAACCATTGATTCTTAAGAGGTTTATATTGAAGGCTCAAAAGGGAAAGAGGAAGTATCGGCACCCTTTGATACCGGTGCGCGTTATACCTTCATTAGACCAGAACAGGTCTCGCATTCATACTTAATGTTTACTTCCCTTTTACGACCCGCAATCTCGTCGTGACCACGGCATCTCCATTCATTAATAACATAACAAAATAGACACCGGCCGGAAGTCCTTCGCCAATCTGCTCTTCCTTATAAATTCCAATCTTTCTCCCGGAAAAGTCATAGAGGAGAAACTTCTCTTTCTCATATCCCGGAATTTTGGTATGGCTGATAAATGGATTGGGCTGAGCGGAGAATCTCCTTCCAATAGGGAGATTCACCTTCTCTCTAATTTCTACTGGATTACCACCGCGATTGCGCCGGTAGTAAATCTCCCGTTCGTTATCCCAGATAACATGAACCGTAGAATCGGAAACTGCCACTGCATAGTGCGCCTTATCACCCGCTTCCGCACTTTCCGACAGACAAATCTCCGGACCCCATGTGATGCCGCCGTCTGATGAGTAGATGTAGTGGACCTCATACATACCCATATCGCCCCGGATGACATGGACATTCTGATTGGAAACCGCAATATTGGTTGTCCAGGTTTGATAGATATCCGGCATAATACAGGTATCAGGACTCCAGGTCGTGCCATTATTCGTAGAACGCTTGTACCAGACATCCCAGTGATTATTCCGACCATCACAGAAGACAATATGAACATTTGAATCCGAGACCGCCACGCAGGGGCAATCCGAAACATCCGGCGTCGGGAAGCCAACATTCGCCCCCCAAGTTGTGCCGTTATTTGTAGAACGTTTGTAGTAGACGACTTCGTTCCAGAAATCATAGAAGACAAGATGGAGATTAGGCCCAGAAGCGGCGATTGAAGCATAGACTGTGCCCAGACCGGTGCGCAGGTTAAACTCAGAACTCCAGTTTTGTCCGTTATCCGTAGAGCGCCGGTAGTAAATCTGGTCGTCACCATTCCTATCATCTTCCCAGACGACATGGACATTCTGATTGGAAACCGCAACACAAGGGAACCAGCCACCGTAATAACCACCGATACTATTAGAGAGTTGAATACTCGGTTCCCAGGTTTGCCCACCATCCGTAGAGCGCCGGTAGTAAACCTGACAGCCGGAGTCCCCCCGGGCATCAATTCCCTGCACCCAGACCACATGGACTACTGAACCAGAGACTGCAATACCAGGATAACCGGAGTAAACTGTATCATTGGTGAGCCGGACATCTTCTCCCCAGGTTGTTCCATTATCGGTTGAACGCTTATAATAAATCTCAAAATTTCCGTCCCGCTTGTCATACCAGACGATGTGCAGATTGTTGTTGCTGGTAGCGATACCCCAAGTATTGGCAAGTGCTAAATAGGAAGCACTGTCATTATAAGTGAGTCGCACTGGCGGTTCCCATTCCGCAAAGAGTGGTAGGAGAGGTAAGATGAGAAGCCCAAAGTAGGATAAAATCTTCATATTACCTGACAATCATCACCGACCGACTTGACTTGCAATCCCCATACGAAAGGTGCAAGATGTATATGCCAGATGGAACGGAATTTCCTTTTGTATCGGTTCCATCCCAAATCAACTTCCCGCCAGCCGGGTTTTCTTTCGGGGTCAATACCTTTATTAATTCTCCGGTGACATTATGCACCGTCAGTTTTGCCAAAGAATTTATGGGCACTTGACAATAGATGACTGTTTTCTTAGAGGATGGATTTGGATAAATCTGCAAAATGCCGGGAGGGTTTATTTCTTCACCATCTAATCCCCTCTCCTTTATTCCGACGCCCCCGTCGGTGGTTTTCAAAATGGTGCCGTCAGCTCCTACCGCATACCCGGTCAGGGAGGAATTTGGGAAATGGACTGAATAGAGATAATTGGTTGTATTAGAAGTCTGACTTACCCAGTTTGTGCCGCCATCCGTTGTCTTTAAAATTGTCCCTCGTTGACCTACTGCATAGCCGGTATCAGCATCAACCGGGAAGCAAATAGATTGTAGCGACCAGTTTGTGCCCGAATGCAAGATATCCCAGTTTGCTCCACCATCCGTTGTCTTTAATATTGTGCCGCCACTTCCTATCGCATAGCCAACTTGCTCAGTTATCGGAAAGTGGAGGGAGAAGATATATTCAAGTGTGTTTGATGTTTGTCTATCCCAAGTTATTCCACCGTTGGTTGTCTTCAATAAGATGCCATACTCACCAGCAGCGTAGCCCTTTCCGGCATCAACCGGGAAAACGATGGAAAAGAGCCGAAGAGTTGTGCCGGAGATCAGGCTGTCCCATGTTATACCGCCATTTGTCGTCTTTAAGATTGTCCCACGATAACCAGCGACATAACCGGTATTGGCATCATTTGGAAAGGAAACCGACCAGAGATCGCGATAGGTTCCTGAGGACTGTGTTGTCCAGTTAGTTCCGCCATTTGTCGTTTTTAAGATAATGCCGCCATCTCCTACCGCATAACCAATCTGGGCATCGGTTGGGAAATAGACAGACCTGAGAGTATTGATTATCCCGGAGTTCTGGTAGAACCAGTTATTGCCACCGTTTGTCGTCTTTAAGATGGTGCCGGAGTCACCAACCACATAGCCGGTATCAGCATCAACCGGGAAGTGCACAGAGTAAAGCATTCGGTTTGTGCCCGAGTTCAAGTGCACCCAACCCGTAAAAGCGAAGCAAGGGATGAGGATGAGAATTGCCGGTTCCCAGAAGGCAAATTTCAATTTCATAAATCTTTTTCTTCTTATACTTATACTCATTATTTATTATACTATAAAACCCCAAGAAATCAAGCGCCCGCTTTGACCACATCTTTTCTTTCCTCTATCTTATTATTCACCCCTTCCGATAGAAAATGGAGAGGTGAAATTGACCCCAAGGTGACAAGGTTGCGGCTACTGACCTTTGGGAATTCTTAACTATAATTTTAAGAAAGAAAAAATGAAAAAAGCGAACTTGATTTTTCAAAATTTTTGTTGGAATATATAAATAAATGAGTGCTTAACGGCAAACAATGATGAAACAGAGAAGACGGAGAAAGAATCGGAAGGTTTTTATGAGCCTTCTCTAAAGGTGACGATAGGTCAATTTTATGATAAAAAGGAGGAAAAGATGAAGAAGGGAAAAATTTTGCTATTTTTATTATAACAATGATACTATTTCTATTTTTGGAAGTTCTCCATATTTTATTGGAAAATGGTCATTCGTAGGAGTTTCAATATTGACAATAGATTCCCTTGAAGGAAATAGGGATACTGAGTTTGTCTAAAGACTATTCAGGGATAAAAGGGAATAGGTTGCTTTTTCTATGCATTGAGTTGTAAGACGGGATTTATAGTAAGATTTGTGTCCGCCGGCGGATTTATTTTCTCCTTGATTTTATCACTTTTTCAATTAGACCAAAAATTACTTCACCAATTAGGCGAAAAATTAGACCAAAAATTACCCCTTCAATTACCCTTTTCTTTGCTCTTATAACGAGAAGACTGATTAGAAAATTGATTAGACCTTTAACCTCTAAAGAAAATGGACCTTTAATTACCCCTCAAATTGATAAAGAGATTAGACCTTTGATTGGGCGAAAAATTTGGCGAAAGATAGGACCAAAGATATGGTAGAGGGGGCAACCCCCCAACTTTTCTTAAAAATCAAATAA
>JBBIHO010000055.1:0-9334 GCA_037446935.1 Caldifarciminota bacterium
CCAGAAGCCGATGTTATACCTCCCAGTCCGGAACCCATAACCTCTGGGAGGATGATGTGGGTGACCGGAAAATGAAGGATTCCCTTCTTTATCGCCAAGTCAAATCTCTCCAAAAGTTCCGGGTCTAAGTTGTAGAATTTAACCTCGGGAAGGCCTTCTATCTCTAATCCCTGACCTTTTGCCTTTACTTGAATCTTGTCACCAATCGCCAACCTTTCTAAGGTCTCGTCGTCAAAGTAGACGAGGATGTGTTCAATTCCACCGTGCTTGCCAGTAACGAAACCCTCCTTGCCTTTCGCCTCGCCGGAGAAGACCTTTGCGGTATTTCCAATGCAGGCATAGGTATTTAAGGCACGATTTTCATCTTCATCCTTAGCCTTAATTGAAACACCGGGTTCTAAGTGGTCGCCTACCCAACCGAAAACCTTGTCCCCCACCTTTATATTATAGACGATTCCTCCGGTTCCAGGGAAGACCTTTGGTTCTCCTTTGTAATCTATCGTATAGGGCATTCTCCGCTTGGGCGGGGCGACCTCTCCTAATACGGATATTATTGGCAATTTTTCTTTATTGGTTCTTATCTTCATAAATCCTCCATTGTGAACCAATCGCTTCTTTAACCCTAACGGTCGCGAAGCGAGTGAAATCCTTCTTGTAGTGCCTTTATATTCTCTTCTGCCTTCTCTTTCATCTTCTCCTTTAATGCCGATTTTAGACTCTCCAAGGAGATTATTTTGGTGAGATGAGAGAAAGCACCGAGGAGGACCATATTGGCGGTTAGAGGATTTTTAACCTCTTTTGAAGCGATTTCGCTCGCCGGGATTGGAAAATGATTCCTCTCCCATTTTATATCCTTAATCACTGAGGAGTCATATAAGACCTTTGTTCCTTCTTTTATTAATTCACTATTACTCTTATAACCTTCTTGGGAGAGGGCGAGGATAAATTTTGGTTCCACCACAAATGGGCAGAGAATTTCTCCTTCCGTAATTACGACCTCGGAACTAACCTCACCCCCTCTTGCCTGTGAGCCATAAGAGGAGATGGCGCTTGCCTCTTTACCTTCTAAGACTGCGGCATATGCTAAAATCTCACCCGCAAAGACTACCCCTTGCCCTCCTTTTCCGGTTATCTTGATCTCAGTCATATTCGCCAATTATAATCTTCCCTTTAAGTTCTTCTTTTTTTAATCCCTTTGCCTTCTCATAAGAGACACCTCTCTCTTTGAGGTCCATTAGGTTATGATAAAGGGAGGGAAGACGATTTCGTCTGCCAAACTGGGTCGGACAGGGGGAGACGATGTCAATAAATGAGAAACCTTCGGTAGTCAAGCCTCTGATTATTGCCTTGATCAGTGGTTTGATGTGAAATACCGTCCAGCGGCAGACGAACTCCGCACCACAGGCCTTTACTAATGAGCAGAGGTCAAATGGGTTTTCTTGATTTCCGGAGGGGGTTGTTTCAGTAAAGGCATCTTTCGGTGTGGTAGGTGAGACTTGACCCCCGGTCATACCATAGATACTGTTATTACCACAGAGGACAGTAAGTGGAATATTTCTTCTTGCGGCATGGATTAGGTGATTACCTCCGATTGCTGCTAAATCGCCATCTCCGGAGATGACCACTACCTTTAATTCCGGTCTTGCGAGTTTGACACCGGTAGCATAAGCAATTGCCCGACCATGTAAGGTATGGAGGGTATCCGCTTTGAAATGGGGGGAAGGAATCCAGGCCGCACAGCCAATTCCGGAGACGAATACCATCTTTTGGTAATCCAATTGTAACTCATCAATCGCCCTTAATATCGCACCCATAATTATTCCGTGTCCGCACCCAGGACAGAAGGGACTAGGAAAGACCTCTTCTCGCAGGTATTTATAGAGGGTGCGACTCATAAGGGTTTAATCCGACGCAAAATCTCTTGCGGATAGATTGCCTCACCTTTGGTCTTAAATAGACCACAAACTTCTTTATCACAGAGAACCCGCTGGACTTCGTTTGTAATTTGTCCTCGGTTCATCTCACAGACTAAAACCCTTTTCGCTGGTTTTGCGATTTCTTTAATCTCTTCTTCGGGAAATGGCCAGATGGTGATGAGGCGCAAAAGCCCTACCTTTTTATCTTCTTCTCTTAATAACTTGACCGCATAGTAGGCACTGCGGGCGGTTATGCCGAAGGCAATGAGGAGGAAATCGCAGTCATCCGCAAAATAAGTTTCAATCTTAATTATCTCCTTTTTATTCATCTCAATCTTTTCGCAGATTCGGATATTTAATCTCTCCTGCACCTCTGGGTCCAATACCTTTCTCACCCCCCATTCGTTATGTGTGGAACCGGTCACTAAGAGGGCTTCTCCCTCTCCGAAGGCAGGCATTGGCGGAACGAGTTCTCCGCCAAAAGGAGGTTTATTTTTATCTTTATAGCGGTCATAGATGAGGACTTCGGGTTTAATCGTGATACTCTCTTTTAGGTGAGCAACGACCTCATCGGCAAGGAGGATTACCGGAACCCGAAACATCTCGGAAAGATTGAAGGCATTAATTGTCAAATCATAGAATTCTTGAACCGACCAGGGTGAAAGGGCAATATTCCGATAATCGCCGGATGCCCCCCACCTTGCCTGCATAATGTCTCCCTGACCGGGTCTTGTTGCCTGGCCAGTTGCCGGACCCTGCCTTTGGACATCAACGACGACGCAGGGGGTTTCGGTCATTAAGGCATAGCCAATCCCTTCTAACATTAAAGAGAAGCCAGGTCCAGAGGTGGCGGTCATTGATTTTACCCCTGCCCAGGAGGCACCGATGCAGGCAGAGATTGAGGCAATCTCGTCCTCCATTTGAATGAAGACGCCGTTAACCTCTGGCAACCTCCTTGCCATATGCTCCATAATCTCCGAGGAGGGGGTTATTGGATAACCGGCATAGAAACGACAGCCAGCAGCGAGTGCGCCCTCGGCACAGGCGATATTCCCTTGCATGAAATATCTCTTTGGGGGAAGAAGGGACTTTTCAATCCTTTCCGGCAATCTGCTCCTCCTCTACTGTAATCACTAAGTCAGGACAAAGGTATTCGCACAACGAACAGCCGATACAGGCATCTTCATTCCCAACCTTAATCGTTTTGAAACCTTTCTTGGAAATCTCGCTTGATGTAATGAAGACACCTCGGGGACAGATTTCAAGGCAGAGGTTACAGCCTTTGCACCATTCCTCACGCATTATAATTTTATAACGCACGAGACACTTCTTTATAGTATAAATTAAAATTTAAGGGCGTCAAGTGTTGACATTAAGGGATTATGGATTATAATTAAGTATGAAACGAGAGGGAATAATTCTTTTGGTTTTAGTTCTTCGTTTGTGTTTTGCCCAGCCAATGGATACGGTTGAGAAGAAGATTGTTCGGGCTTGGACGAAATTTGGCTTCAATCTCCTCTCTGAGGTCTTGCGACAGGAGAGGGAGAAAAATATCTTTCTATCTCCTTTGAGTTGCGCAATTGCTTTGGTGATGACCTATAACGGAGCAAAAGGTGAGACAAAAGAGGCGATGGCAAAGGTATTGGGATTAGATGACCTCCCGCTAAAAGAGGTGAATTCCGGTAGTGCGAAATTGCGAGAAGGTTTGAAAAGGATTGACCCAAAGGTTGAACTCCATATCGCTCAGTCGCTCTGGGCAAAGAAGGGAATTAAATTCAGAGATGATTTCTTAAAAAGGAATAAGGTCTTCTTTGATGCGAAGATTTCGGTTTTGGATTTCACCCATCCGAAGACACCAAGGACGATTAATCAGTGGGTAGAGACAAATACAAAGGGCAAGGTTAAGGAGATTATTAAAGATATTGACCCGCTGACCGTGATGTTTTTAATCAACGCTATATATTTTAAGGGTAAGTGGCAGAAGAGATTTGACCCCGCAAAGACCGAAAAGGGTCTCTTTCATCTTTCGGATGGAAAGAAGAAGGAGGTCTTCTTTATGTCCCAGTCCGGAAGATTCCCCTATTATAAGGGAGAAGGCTTTCAAGGCTTAAGGCTTCCTTATGGTGAGGGAAGGATGAGTATGGAGATATTTCTACCCGATGGGAAACTTGAAGATTTTCTTTTGCAGTTGAATGCGGAGAATTGGGAGAAGTGGATTTCCCGATTTCAGGCGAAAGAGGGTTTGGTTAAACTACCCCGTTTCAAGTTGGAATATGAGAACTCCTTAGTGGGAATTCTAAAATCATTGGGAATGGGAATTGCCTTTGACCCAAAATCCGCGGATTTTACCGGGATGCGGGAAAAGCGGGATTTGTTCATCAGCGAGGTTAAGCACAAGGCGGTTTGTGAGGTAACAGAAGAGGGGACCGAGGCGGCCGCTGTCACATCGGTTGAGATTTCCCTCACCGCAATCCGGGAACCAGAAGAGAGATTCACATTTATTGTTGACCGTCCATTCTTCTTTGCAATTCGGGATAATTCTACCGGGGCAATTCTTTTCACCGGAGTCGTGAGAGAGCCAAAATAGAATTTCCCTCTTTGTTTTGCGTTAAATCCTTTTCCGTTATTAATCAAATGCGGTTGCTTGACGCTTTTGTCCGTTGGAAGCGGGAAGGTTATGAATTAACCGGCACCGGATGCACCACCACCGCCACCACCACCTCCGCCCCCAGAGAAGCCACCGCCAGAAGAGGTCCCGGTTGAAAATGATTCCATCATATTTGTGAAATTGTGTGCGAAACTTTCAAAATTCCCCAGACCTTCGGCAAGCGAAGTTAGATTAGCCGGGCTGGCGGCGGTTGCCTTATACCAGACCGGCAGGAGAATGGCGGTGTTTCTTTCTGTTGCCAAACGACTTACATTCTTTAAGAACTTCTTTGCCACACCCAAGACTACTGAATAGACATAATATCCTTCCCATATCGCCAAGAGAGTAATCGGGGCTTTGGCAATTGCGGAAAAGTCAGTTAAAAACCTTCGGAAATTTAACCACCGCCTCTGTTCAAGATAAGCCGGAGCACTCCAGCGGAGAATTGATTTGCCAAGGAGATAAGATATTAGAACCGAAATGACTACTAAGGGAACTGGGAGAATAAACGGTGCTGGGGTTCCACCAAAAAAACCACTGAGACCAATTCCAAAAAGAAATGCCCCAAAACCGATTGTCAGAAGAATTCCGCGAAAATAGGTATTGTTCGCCTGGACGCTCTTTGGGTCAAGGAGAGGAGATTTTAATTCTAACTGCCACCAGGCTTTTGCCCGGTCAAAGAGTTTTTCTAAAAATGAGGAGGTCTCTTTTGAATTATCCTGCAAGTATCTTTTCAGTCTCTTATCTGTGAAACTCTTTCCGTCCTCGCTAACACGCTTAAAGAAAAAATTGATTACCTCTTGATGGAAAGGCAAACCTCCTTCTATCTTCTCTTCCCTCACCAAATTAAACTGGTATTCTCTTTTATTGATTTCTTGCACTGTGATATAACCTTTGGTGGCTAAGTCAAGGAGGGTGGCAAACATCCCCTGGAAGACCTCTTTGTGGATTGTTTCCTTTTCTGGCTTCTGGTGGAGAATCGTCGGGATGGTTACTGGTGGTGCCAGACGCGGGGGCTCATGTTCGTATATTGCATCGTATTGAATCTTTGGCTCCCGGCCGTATCGGAAGTAGAAGAGAAGCAAGATGACCAGGGGGAGGATAATCATCAGGATGAGGCCAAACGGTAAGAGAATAAACTTACGCACCAGAGAGAGGATGAAGTTTCTTTTCTCTTCACTGAGAATCTTCTGGTATTTTGCCTGAGGTTCAATCGGAATACGAGTAAAGACCTCTGGTGATGTGAGTGCCCGCACCTCAACAAAGGCATTTTTTGGAATCTTCTTCTGCCTCACCACCACCTGGTCCTTTGCGGAATTGAAAGAGAGTGTTCCCGATGGAGCGCGGGAATGGATATAAACCTTGAAGAGTTCTGGCGAAGGTTCGGGCAGAAAGATTTTGATTTCAATCTCAGAAATCTTCTCGTGCTTCTCCTCAATCACCTTCCAATAAAATTCCGCAACATCCGAATAGCGTCTTACAGCACCGATGATTGTGTAGTCAAGAAGGAAGGTCTTCGTCTCATCCACTGCCTTATATCCCCAGTGGATATAAAGGGATTTTGGGCTATCTTTAACTTCTAACGGCTCTAATTTCTGCCAACCATCCGGCGTCAATTCCGCTATCTGATTGAAAATAATGTCTTTCGCCCCCTTTTTCTCTAAGTGAAGAAATGCCCAGGAGAAGGAGCCTTCAAAGGAATAGGTCCGTTCCTGAAGAATCCGGACATCGCCATTCGCCTCAAGATGAATCTCGGTCTTAATCTTTGGATAGAAGTATGACTTGCCGGAGAGAAGAAAGGGCAGGAAGAGGAAAAAGAGGATTAATCCCCGTTGCATCTGCTGATTCTCTTTTCTTAAATCTTTAATCTTTCTTTTGCCTTTTCTAATTTATCCTTTGAAGGAAACAAGACAATCTTGGCACTCTTCCGCGGTCTTTCCAGCATCGCATCAAATCCCTTCTTATACTCTTCTAAGAGAAAGAGATTGGTTATCACTGGTGCAATATTGAGTCTTCCGGAAGAGAGGAGATTTCTCACCCGATACCAGGTGTCAAATATCTTTCTGCCGTTTATTCCATGGATTGAACATCCCTTGAAGACGACCCCGCCGGAGTAGTCAAAACCAAAAGGCAGGGGTGATTTTTCCGGAATGCCGAAGGCGGTTATCCGACCGGCTTTCCGCACCATCCGGAAGCAGTCAACAATTGAATCCTCACTACCGACCATCTCCAAGGCAATATCAACTCCATTGCCATCGGTCAATTCCCTGACGATTTTTAGCCTTTCCTCAGGGGTAGTCTTATTCGTCCAGATTTGATAGTCCGCACCCATCTTCTTGCCAATCTCCATATTAAAATCATATTTCCCTAAGTGGATAATCTTCGCAACACCGCAGGCTCTGGCAACCCCAATCGCGAATAAGGAGATTGGTCCATCACCGGTAATCACCATCGTCTTGCCGGCAACATCATTGTCTTCACCCAAGACCGCATAGGTAGCATTACCTAAGGGTTCTTGGACCGTAGCAAACTCCGGTGGTATTGATTTGTCGTTCTTCCAGCAGACCGATTCCGGGATGGCGAAATATTCAGCAAAGGCACCGTCACAGTCAACACCAAGAATCTTCATATGCTCACCGACATGGAGTTGACATAAAAGGGCGGTCAAATCATTAGGGTCATAGATATGGGTCTCCGCTGAGACATAGTCACCAACCTTAATCCTCTTTACTGCCTTGCCAATCTCAACCACCTCACCGGCAACCTCGTGTCCTAAGGTCTGGGGCAGTCTCTTTTCACCGATTCGCTTCTGTGACCATTCATCCCATTTATAGATATGGACATCGGTCCCGCAGATGGAAGTGGCAAGAACTTTCACTAAGACCCAGTCATCGGGTATTTTTGGTATTTCAATATCAACTAATTCCGCCCCGAACTCGGGCTTTATCTTTCTCACTGCCTTCATAAATCCTCCTTTAACATATCGTTTATCGTTGTCGCCACTCGTATGGTTAAACGGCATCGTCTGTCGTTATTTTTTAGACGACTAACGATGAGCCATAAACGATACGGGCTGCGAGGTCTTTAAACGAATAACGCGTTTTGGCGATGCCGATAAACATCAACTCTCTTCAATTTTATAGATATCTTTAATATGCTCTAAACTAACGATGGTCTCATTACATTCCGCCATTGCATCATCCAAATATTTCTGAAATCCCAACCTTTGGTGTTTTTTAGCAAATCCTTCCGCAATCAGTTGGGGAATCGCTTTTGATGAACGGCTCAGTTGAGCGGTTAAATCGTGTTTTTCACTAGCGGGAAGTTTGGAAAGAATCTTTTGAGCAATTATTACCGATGCCTTATAAGTATTTTGATAAACTTCTAAATCCTTAAAACTCCTTATCGGTTTTCTATCACTTTCCATTTTGTTATTCACCTCTAACCATTAACGATGCCCATACGAGCGGCGATGCCATTTAACGACAAACTTTTAACGATGATAGATATTCTTCCATTATCTTCACACTGGAACTTGTCCCAATCCTTTCTGCCCCGGTTTCTATCATCGCCAGGCAGGTCTCATAATCCCTGATGCCCCCGGATGCCTTAATCTTTATCGTATCCCCCAATACCTTCTTCAATAGTCTTATATCTTCAATCGTTGCCCCTTTCGGACCCAATCCGGTTGATGTCTTAACAAAACTGGCTCCGGCATCCTTGGCAATTAAACTCGCCTTTATCTTCTCCTCATCAGTTAGATAACAGGTCTCAATAATCACCTTCACCCCAATTGGCTTTACTGCTTTAATTACTTCTTCAATATCTCTCTTCACATAATCTAATCTTCCTGATTTTAAGGCGCTGATATTTATCACCATATCAATCTCTTCTGCCCCATCTTCAATCGCCCTCTCTGCCTCAAAGATTTTCGTCTCAGTCTTATTCGCCCCAAATGGAAAACCAACCGGGGCACCCAATTTTACTTCGCTTCCCTTTAACAATTCCTTTGCCAGTTTCGTCCAGCAGGGAAAGAGAAAGACCGTGGCAAAATTATATTTGATTGCCTCTTGGCAGTGCCTCTGAACATCCTCTTCGGTCGTTTCTGGTTTTAAGAGGGTATGGTCAATATATCTTGAGAGATTTTCAATCACTTTCATTGGAATTGATTTCGTTCAATCCATATGTGGCTATCAGACCAAATGACTATTGGACTACCGCAATCTCTTCTTCAATTGGTGGCGGAATTGGTTCACCGTGCCTTCGGAGACTTTCTAAATAACCCTCTATTGCATCCTGAATATTTTTCAATGCCTCTTCTCGTGTTTTCCCTTGGGAAATACACCCGGGCAGATTAAGGGACTTAACAACAAAAGCACCATCCTCATCCTGTTCAATTAATACCCGAAATGTTATTATCGGCGACCTCTTTTTTATATTTTTCAGCATATATTTATCATATTAAAAAACTAAAAATAGTCAATAAGTGTCCAATTTTCCGCATTTCTCACTTACTCGGCTCCCAGACATATTTTCCGGTCTTATCAATATAACCCTATTTGCCACCAATCTTTACCAGTGCCAGCCCTTCGGAAAAAGGCAAAGCCAAATCAAATTGCGGATTGATGACAATCTCTCCTGTCTTATCAATATAGCCATATTTGCCGCCAATCTTTACCCTTGCCAGCCCTTCGGAAAAAGGCAAAGCCAAATCAAATTGCGGATTGATTACGAGTTTCCCGGTCTCATAGATATAACCCCATTTTCCTTC
>JBBIHO010000056.1:0-1789 GCA_037446935.1 Caldifarciminota bacterium
GGGCGAGAGGAAGGAAGCGAGTTCTGGCATTACTTTGCCTACTTTTCCAAATCCGACATTTACCCTCCTCTACTTAGATGCGGTCACCTGTGAGGCGCTCGTTTTAGAGAAGAAGGATGTCAGAGGAATAATTTGGGGGGTTGCCACAAAGGTGAAATGAAGGACAGACGAGTAAAGGAGGGAGATTATGTTTAAACTAAGAACTTACATATTTTTACTCCTGCCCTTCGCCTTTCTCTTTTCCGGGCCAACGGGAAAGATAATGGGCAGGGTAATAGACGCCCAAACGAATCAACCACTTGTTGGCTGCGATGTGATTGTGCGCGGAACCGATTTCGGAGCAGCAACCGAAAAGGACGGACGTTTCACAATCATCAACATACCAGTGGGGACTTATGATGTGGAGGCGTCAATGGTCGGATACGAACCGGTTGTGATAAAAGAGGTGCGGGTGATGGCTGACCAGACAACCACTCTTTCTTTTAAGTTGAAACCAACGGTGATTGAGGTTGGTGCGGTTGAGGTGCATGCCCAAAGACCGATGGTTGTTCCGACCGCAGTGCAGACGACTAGAATTTCCGATGCGTCTGATATTGCCCGATTACCAATCGCTAATGTTACGCAACTGATTACGCTTTCGGCCGGGGTTGTTACGAAGGGTGGTTTTACTTATATCCGGGGCGGAAGGAATGACGAGGTGCTCACCTTAGTTGATGGAATTGCGACGGTTGACCCTTTCTATTCAATTGCCTATCACCGACCACCTTCCCAGTCTGTGGAAGAGGTGCAAGTGATTACCGGTGGTTATGATGCCGAATACGGTGAGGCGATGTCGGGAATTGTTCAGATTTCAACGAAGGAAGGCGGTGAGAAATTTTCCGGCGGGATAAGGTATTCATCTGATGACTTTATGCCGAATGAGTTAGACTTTGGCTACAATTTAACGCAGGTGAATTTCGGTGGGTCACTTGCGCGACCTTTACGCTACTTCTTCTCCGGGGAGTTGATGAAGGCATATGATGCCTCACCCACCAGGTATCGGTTGAAGAAGCCAAGGCAGGAATATTCCGCTCAAGGAAAGATTACCTACCGGATGCCGAAGACGAGAATCTCTTTTGATTATTATACATCCTGTCTCCAGTGGGACATATTCTCTATTTCCTGGAAATACTGGCTGGATAGAGCAGGCGCGGTGCGGAGTTATGGCGATAAGGTAGGATTTTTGATAAATACGATGCCGGATAAGAATACGGTCTTTGAGGTGAAGTTGGGTTATCACTTCTATGACCGGATGCAATCGGTTCGGAGTTATGAGGATGAGGAGAAGGATAAAGCCCATATCTTAGAGCAATTAGGACTATGGCAGCGCTACATTATGAAATCGGAGGACTATGTCTTTCGGAATGACTCCATCCCCGGACATTCCCAATACTATAATAAACCAGCCCCACCGGAGACAGCGGTTTTATATCTCTTTAAGGATAAGAAGGCCGCCTGGGAGGAAGGGACGCCTTATACGATGAATAATCCCTATGGTGTTTATGGGATGTTTTATGGGGTTGGTGATTACCGACTCTGGCACTACCGACAATCAAAGACTTATATCTTAAAGGCAGACTACACGAAGCAGATCGGAACGATTCATGAGATTAAGACCGGGATAGAGGGAAAGATCTATCGGCTTTGGCTCCTGGAAAATTCTCTACCCTGGACTTCAATGCCATTCTGGGATGCCTATATTAAGAAACCCTATTCATTTGCCTATTATATTCAGGACCGAGCAAACTTT
>JBBIHO010000056.1:1842-9278 GCA_037446935.1 Caldifarciminota bacterium
AAGGATGCGACTCCGACAAATGTGATTGATGATTCCTTGATTGATGCAAAGCCGAAGTTTAAGATCTCCCCCCGTTTAGGGATTGCCTTTCCGATAACCGAGAGGATTAAGCTCCGTTTCTCTTATGGCCATTTCTTCCAGACCCCTTCCTTCACCAATCTTTATGAAAGTCTCATGGCAGATATTGTGAGCCGGGGAAATATTATTGTTGGCGACCCAGATTTACAGGCACAGAAGACAGTTGCCTATGAGACCGGTTTTGAGGCACAATTATCTGACATCTTTGCCTTTGACTTAACCCTCTTCTATAAGGATATCTATGATTTGGTCGGAACCCGGGCGGTTTCCGCTCTGCCGATGAGTTATACTATCTTGACGAATGTGGAATACGGAAGGACGATGGGATTTGAGTTGGGACTTGCGAAGAGACTCTCCCAATACTGGCAGGCGAAGCTTGCCTATACCTTTCAGATTGCGAAGGGAACAGCGGCTGATGCCTGGCAATGGTATACTTATAACTATCGAGGGATCCCCTTCACACAGATTGATTATTACTTAGATTATGACCAGAGGCATGTCGTGAACTTTGACTTCGGTCTCTCTTTCCCAGAAAACTTTCCTTTCCTACCGCTGCGTGACTTCAATGCGGGTTTCGTATTCAACTACGGAAGCGGATTTCCCTATACACCGACTGATTTGAGGGGGACAATGACCGGGGATTTGAACTCCGGAAGGATGCCGGCAACCTGGAATGTTGATTCCCGACTTTCTAAGGAATTTCGGATTGGTGGGTTAAAACCCGTTCTTGTCTGTGATATTCTTAATCTCTTTAATCACCTGAATGTCCTCTCGGTGCATGCGGCAACCGGTTCGCCTTCCTGGGACGGGCAGGTTTATACGGTTGAGCAATTCTCCGGCGGATATATACCAGGGGATCTGACCTATCATCCGGCAAGGGACTATAATCACGATGGCTTCATCACACAGTGGGAGAGGTATGATTCCTATATCAAGGCGCGGCAGGAGATTGTTGATTCGCCGACCAACTATGGTCCACCAAGAAGGATTAGGGTTGGATTGGAGTTAGGGTTCTAAAAAGGAGGAAAGGATGGATAAGAAACTTTTAAGACTTCTTATATTCTCATTCTTAGCACCTACCCTTCTTTTAGCCCGAAGCAGGACGAGTAGCGGTGAAAGAAAGATATACGATAAGAAGCATCTGAATGCTAACCGCTGGGTGATTCCAATCTATAATGATGCCCGATTTGGAATTGAGGCGGGTGTTGGAACCGATAATGCGGGAGGCTACTGGCCAAAACCGAAGAGGAATTATTATATCTTCGGAGCGGGAATCTGGTTCGGCTATATTTCGGCCCAGGGTGAGACTTGTGTCAGTTGTGGCTATAATCCAAACTCGGGAAAGAGCGAAATGGTGCCGACGATTCTCAAACACTTTGAGACCGGTTATGAGGGAAACCCGGATTTACGGATTTATATGTTTCCCAAGGATTGGCCACCACCGAAGGATTACTTTACCGTTGGCACGCAGAGCGGTGACTCTATTGTCTTCTGTCCCCAGGAGACGCTTTCCGTTCAAGATGCCTGGTCTTGTTTTTCTGACCATGACCCAAAGAAACACGACCCAGCAGATACGAGACCAATCGGGATTGACATCAGTATGACTTCTTATGTCTGGAATCTGCCAACTAATCGGGATATTGTCTTTTTGCGATACGATGTGCGGAATGTATCCGGTGATACATTGAAGGATTGCTATATCGGAGTGGTTTTAGATGCGGATGTTGGTCAATATAGTGATGATCGGATGGGTATGGTGGTTAACCGCCGGGTTACACCTCCTGTGCCGCGGCGATATGTCTGGAATGAGGCGCGCACCGATTCGGTATTCGTTGATAACCTCGCCTGGATTTATGATAATGATAATATTGAGAGACCGAGTGCCTTCTGGGAGAGTGGGACCCCAGGAGCGGTCGCCTATGACTTCTTACAGAGTCCTTATGCCTTAACGGATAGCATAGATAATGATGACGATGGTTTAATTGACTATCAGGAGACCGACAGTGCTTATATCTGGGGTCTAGAGGATACGACGAAGCGGGATTCGGATGGTGATGGGATTTTTGCCTGGCGCGACTTTTCGGAGATTGAGCAGAAAGGGATGACTGCCTGTAAGATGTTTCCGATTGAAAATGACCCGCGTAATGACCCGGAGCGATACCTGGCGATGGCGGGCTATACCCATTATCTGCGTCCACCGCAATATGACCCTTATGATGATGATGATGAGGCATCAGCGGATAAACGGTTCCTCCAGTCATCAGGACCTTTCACCTTATTACCCGATTCAACGGTTACCTTGATGGTGGCAATCATCGCTGCCAAATACGGTGAGGAAGGAGAACCGGCAAACCAGCGGGATACCTGGGATTTGGCAAAGGCTTCGGTGGAGGCACAAAAGGTTTATGATAATAACTGGCTTCTGCCTGCCCCACCATTAGTTCCTCAATTCTGGGCAGTCCCGGGCGATAAGAAGGTGACCGTGGTCTGGAATAGTGCCTCAGAAAGAAATCCTGACCCATTCTACCGCATTGCGAGAAGAACTGACCCAACCTATAAGGAGTATGACTTTGAAGGTTATAAGGTATATAAATCAACCGATGCTATAAACTGGCAACAAGTTGCAATCTGTGATATGAAGAATGGGATAAGATGGTCAGATACGACAATCACCTTAAAGGTTGTGGAAGGGGAGACGACAAAGATGGAAAGTATCTATGTCTGGGCAACGGATAAAGGGCTATTCTATTCCTATGAGGATGTGAATGTGATCAATGGGATGGAATATTACTATGCGGTTACCGCCTTTGATTATAACTTTCTGCAGGGAGAGAGGCTGGTTTTAGAAGCAGGAATTCAGGAAACGAAGGTGATTCCGAGACGGGAGGCGGCAAACTTTATCCCGGCTTGGGATACGATAAGGCTCATTAAGGGCGATGGGGTGAATACGAAGGCGAAGTTTCTTATTAAGAAGACCCATCCGACGGAGGTTCTGGATACGACATTTACCCTCTCTTTTATCTCTCCGGTTTATGATACGCTTCTTAAAGGAGCCTTTTATCGGGCGCTTCTGAGTTATAAGGGTGATACCCTTCTCTTAATGGATACGGTGAGATTATTCTATGATTCAATCGGCAAGGAACGTTCTTACAGCATCCCTTATTTCCACGGGATTGAACCGCAACTCACCTTTGAGTTAGATTCCGCAACAGCACCTTTTGACAGTATCAAGATTGTCGGAGATTATCCGCCGGAGACACTTAAGGTGACATCAGTGAGCCCTCTCTTGTGGGCTTTCCGGGGAAGCGATTATCGGTTAGTTTGGAAATCGGTTGGTGACTCCTTGACCCTTGATGTCTATGATTTGACAAATGACACCGCTGTCAATTATACTCCCCTTACCGGTTACACTGGCAACCGGGTTAAAGATGCTGATGGCTGGGCATTCCAATACGGTCCTACCGCAACACCATCAAGGACATTGCGGGGAAATGAGAAGGCAATCTATCTTCCTGGTGGTTATATCAAATTCCGTGCTGGCGGAGGCGATACTTTAACCCGCTACTTAAGGTCATTGATTCAGGCCGGTGATACCTGGTATGTCTACTCCAATAAAGAATACGGCTGTGCCCTTTCCTATACGAGATATGAGATAACGACCAAGGCATCTTATTTTGATACCAAAACGAAACGGAAACTGAATGTGAAGGTTGTGCCGAATCCTTATATTGTCACCAATCAATGGGAGAAGACAACCCTATCCAGAAAGATTCAGTTCATAAACCTTCCAGCGAAATGCAAAATCAGGATTTACAATATGGCGGGCGACTTGGTGAAGATTATTGAACACGAGTCAGATGGGAGTGGAATGAAGAATGAATTTGGCGGAACCGCAACCTGGAATCTCTTAAATACCCACGACCAAAAGATAGCCTCTGGTGTCTACCTCTTCTATATTGATTCCGATGTTGGAAATCAGATAGGGAAGTTTGCGGTTGTCTACTAAGGAGGGTAAGATGAGACGACTGATTTGCCTTTTAATGATTGCGGGCCAATTTTCCTTGTTTGCCCAATTTGAAGAGAAAGAGACTTTTGATAAGAGGGGAACGACCGGTGTCTCCTTCCTGAAGATTTGTGTGGGAAGGGGAACCGGAATGGGAGATGCCTTCGTTGCCCTTTCCGATGACCCTTCGGCAATCTTCTATAATCCCTCGGGCTTAACCCATCTCGTGAAGCGGGAGGTGATGCTCAACTATATTGACTGGTTAGCGGACATTACCCATAACTATATCTCCTTTGTGACACCTCTCACCGGAGTCGGTATCTTAGGGATTTCGGTCTGTGCGATGGATATCGGCGATTTAGAATATTTAAGAATTGACAGTCTTGATACACCGGTGCGAGAAGATACCCTATCCTTACAGACCTTTTATTGTGCGGATTTTGCTGCTGGGGTTTCCTTTGCCCGGATGATTACCGATAAATTATCCTTTGGCACGACGGTCAAGGCAGTATATGAGAAGATATGGGATATGATAGCACAGGGTTTGGCGATTGATTTGGGCTTCCACTATAATACCGGATTTAGGTCATTGCGACTTGGGGCTTCAATGTCCAATTTCGGACCGGAGATTTCCTTCACCGGTCGGCAATTGGACCGAATTGAAAAGGACCCGGTAACCGGTAAAGAGACACCGGTGAGATATAAGACGACACCGGTTCCTCTGCCGACCATCTTCCGTTTCGGAATTGCCTACAACCTGATTGATAAGGAGAAGGAGAAACTTGTCACCTGCCTGGATTTGGTTCACTACAACGATATAAATGAAACATTCAATATCGGTGCGGAATATAATATAGGTGATCTCCTCTTTTTGCGTGGTGGTTATATATTCAATACGAGTGAGGGCTATCGGAGTCGCGAAAATGGGGTTGGTCCTTTAACCGGATTATCCGGTGGCTTAGGGCTAGCCTTCAAAACTGGCGCAAACATCACCTTCAAGGTTGACTACAACTATCGCTATTTTGAATTCCTTCCCGGTTCCCATCGCATCACTCTGAATATTGGATTTTAATCGTCTGCCATAAAAGGAGAGGGCGGAAGTTAACCTTCCGCCCTTTTATTTTCTATGTGAAGATGGGAAAGAGGCATAAAAAACGATTCTCCCGTATCGTGGGAGTTCTTTGGCTGATCTCTTCTCTTTACTATTTGGTTGGTTATGGTGTGGAATGGACGGTTATCTTTTACCTTGATGGCGATAATAGCCTTTCGGGTTCGGCAAGTTATCTCCTCCAAACAATCTCTCACTTTGGCAGGAATCAAAGGGTGAAAATTGTCTGTCTCATTGATTACTTAGAAGCGCCCCCGGAGATTTATGAGATAGTCCGGGGTGAAAGAGAATTAAAGGCAACACTGCCGGAGAAGGATTTAGCGGATATAAACTTCTTCAAGGAATTCATCATCTTTTGTCGGGATAATTATCCAGCGAAGAGGTATTCTTTAATCTTCTATGACCACGGCAATGGCTGGTATCCGGAACTTTCGCCTTTGCTTAGAAGGGCAATTTTATATGATGCCTCTTCTAATAATTCGGTTGGCGTCGCCGGAGGGGAATTGAAGAGATTCATCTCTACTGCCAAGGAGATTTTAAGAAAGGAGATTGAGATTATTGGATTTGATGTCTGTCTCGGAGGGATGGTTGAGGTTTTATATGAAGTGAAGGATTATGCAAACTTCTGCCTTGCCTCACCATCTCTAATTCCGGTTGATGCCTGGGATTACGAAGGTCTTCTTGATACCCTGGAGAAGAACCCCGAGATGAGTGGGAGGGAATTGGGAAAAATCTGGGTGGAATTGAATCGGCGAAAGGGGAGAGGAGGGGTTTATTCCGCTTATGACCTAAAAGCCCTAAGGGAGATTAAAATCAAAAGGATAGTGACCGATTTGAGTAAGAAGGATAGAGGAATCTTATTGGAGAAAAGGAGGCAGTGTCAGACCTATCCTCTGATAGAAAGAGAGCCTGACCCGGCGGATGATAATATTGATATCCTTCACTTCTTGAAACTATTGGGCACGGAGAGTGACTTAGGAAAGGTTCTTCTCTCCTTTACCGCGGACACCAATTATGAGAATTCTTATGGGCTCGCCACCTGGTTTCCTTCTAATTATGGGGAATTTAAGAAGTGGTATGGGGCATATCTTGCCTTAGAGTTTAACAAAGAAGCGGATTGGGTCTCTTTCCTTTATAGATATTATGGGCGAGATGATATAAAGCCAACTATGGTAAGACTATCTTCAACACCTGTGGGAAAGGAGAACGATTTCACAGTCTCCTGGAGCGTTTCCTTTGATTTGGCAGAGGTGTCTTATCAACTCTACTCCTATTCTCTTTTAGAGACACTCCTCTTTGATCCAGGGGATACATTCTCTTTCTGGGAAGGAGATTTCACTCTTTCCCGAAGGGCACACTCCCCACCCAATTCCTTCTTCTCCGGCCGGGGAGCAAATCTAAACAAAAGTCTAACATTAAAAGAACCCCTTTCACTGAGAGAAGGAGGAATCTTATATTTCTGGACATTTTATGAGACCGAAGAGATTTATTCCGATACTTTAATTAAAAGGGATATATTCTATATTGAAACCTCCCATAATAAAGTAGATTGGGCGGGAATAGATTCCATTTATGGCGAGAATCTAACCTGGCGTCTCCATTCTTATCTCTTACCGCCAGCGGAATCCCTCTGGATAAGATTCCGTTATCTGACCGATAGTAGTTTTAATCTTTTAGGTGTCTTTATTGATGACATTACAGTCCTCTCACTCTCTAAGTTAAAGAGATATGGAAGGGAGATAAAAGATACCACCTTTTATATTTTCAATCTTCCAAAGGGGAGATATAACTTCTTCGTCATCCCAATTGATTCCGTAGGCAATAAAGGCTTCGTCTCCAATTTTATTTCTTCTGAGATAAATACTCCCTGCCGACCTTTCTCCTTCCCTTCACCTTTCTTCAATTCCACAAAGATATTTTTAGATGTGGAAGATAATACCAAAGGTCGTTTATACATAATTGATATTGCTGGGCGCATCGTTCGGGGATTAAAATTTAGCGGTTCGGAAATTCTATTTGATGGTAGAGATAAATTTGGGAATCTACTTCCGCTAGGGAACTACTTCATTAGGATAGACCAAAAATCTCTTTTAAGGGGCGGTAAGATTTGCAAAGTGAGATAGAAATTATTTTTGAACCGCAGATAAAAAATCATCGTCATCCGCAATTTCAATTAGACGCTGGCTGTGCCTTCGCGCAGCAAGAGAAACTACACCAAAAATCACCCCGCCAATTGGGCGACAAATT
>JBBIHO010000057.1:0-9190 GCA_037446935.1 Caldifarciminota bacterium
TATCGGTAAAGAATCAAATCGTTTTTGCATCGGCGCTAAAATTATTGCAACCTACGGTAATAAAATAATGATCCGGCAGATTGAAGGTGGCAAGGGAACGACCAATCAGAACTCCCTAATTACTCACTTCGGCTTCGGTAAATACAAAGGACCAGTATCCTTAAAGATAAGATTCCCCCTGGGCAAGGAGAAGGTTTTAGAAAATGTAAGGTTAAATCGATTATTAGTTGTTGAAGAGTAAACCGACCGATGCTAGCGAAGTGGTGCGGAAGACACAATGATGGGCGCTAAGAGCATAAGGAAGGTGGAAGGGGGATTTCGCGCTTTGCCTTCCACGCAAAATGGTTAAGAGCCAATTAAGTTGTAATTTCCCCTTCTCTTAAAACCATCTTCTTAAACAATTGTCGCAGTCCAAATTTTCCATTTATTTTTTCGTTTCTAACTTGAAAAGGTTTAACTACAATCAATCTTCAACTTAGCACCGCTCTCCGTAATCGGGAAAAAGATAAAAAGATAAATGCCATTTTAGAATTGGCGTTGCTTCAAGAGATGCCCCTAAAGAGGAATTAAGTGATAGATTAAAAGATATATTTAATAATAAATATAAAATTTGATTTTCCAACCGATTTGAGGTTTCATTTCTTTTCTTTTATAAAGATTTTTCTTTTGACAGGTGAGGAGATACCCCTCCCCCCACGGCAGTTTGAAAAAGGAATCCCCCTCTATAAATATAGAGTAAAAGATCGGGTAAAATGTTTCTAAAATCTTTAAGACAATTTCCCAATTTTTTATACTTTGGCACGAATTTTGCAATTATCTGCTATCGCTTACACTAACGAATTAAGGGATGATATCCTGAATACCATGGGAAGGGCTTGAAAATATAGGATTTTCAATTATAATTCCTTTCTTATGAGAAGGTTTATTAAATCCTGGGGACCGGTCCTAATCATCGTTGCCTTTGTTAGGTCTTTTATCGTTGAAGCCTTTATGGTCCCAACCGGTTCAATGGAGGATACAATCCTCATCGGTGACTTTATGCTGGTAACGAAGTTTAATTATGGAATAAAAATTCCTTTCACCACCCATACCTTAATCCGAACCGGGGAGCCAAAGAGAGGTGATATTATTGTCTTTCGTTATCCGTTAGATCCGGATTCACCCCAGCCGGAGGAGAGATATGTCCGGATATTTCCGAAATTCTTCCCTTTGCTTCCTATCTACTGGTCAAAGGATAAAAGATTCTTCCATTGGTATGCCCCAAGAAATTTTGTGAAGCGGTGCATCGCCTTAGAAGGCGATACCGTGGAAGTGAGAAATAAGGTCTTATATGTGAACGGAAAGATGCAATACGAACCATATTCTCTTCATAAAGACAACTGGCTTTCTCCCGGTTTAGGCTTAGATAAAGATAGTTTCCAGAAGTTGTGGGAGAAGGGAGAATTATTAGAGAAGATATTTATCCGGGACAATTTTGGACCGGTCGTTGTGCCAAAAGGTTATCTCTTTGGTATGGGCGATAACCGGGATAATTCCGCTGATTCCCGTTTCTTTGGACCTCTGGCGAAGAAGTATTTAAAGGGTAAACCTTTGATTATCTATTTTTCATCGGAAGCTGCCCCCAATCTTTTAAGGATTCTCCTCTCCCCGGGAAGTATAAGATGGAATAGGATTGGCCGATTGGTGAGGTGAAGTGGATTTCTTTGCGGTGATAAATCAGCGGTATTCCTGCCGGAGTTTCTTAGCGGACGAAGTAGAAGAGGAGAAGATTCTTAAGGCATTAGAGGCGTCGCGTCTTGCCCCTTCCTGGCAAAACCGACAGCCCTGGCGGTTTATTATAGTAAGGGATAAGGAGAAGATTAAGAGAATTGCCGCCTTCCGCCCTCTACGGCTGAATATAAATATCTTCCTCAAAGAAGCGCCGGTAATTGTTCTCCTCTGCGGTAATCCCAAAGATTCCGGAACCAGAGCCGGTCTCTCTTATTTTTTAGTTGACTGTGCAATAGCGATGGAGCATTTTGTCCTGGCGGCAACCGCGCAAGGATTGGGAACCTGCTGGATAGGGGCATTTGACGAAGAGTATATAAAAGAGATACTCAATATTCCAAAAGGGGTGAGGGTGATTGCCTTGACTCCCTTAGGTTATCCAAAAGAGAAGCGAACCCTTTTTGACCAAGCGGTAAAGACCCTTGCCCACATCCGCAAAAGAAAGGCGTTGGAAGATATCGTTTACTTTGACAAATGGGGAAACAAGGCAAAGTCGCCATTAAGGGTGGATTGACTTTTCTCATTTTTCGGATAAAATCTTAAGAAAGAAGAATGCTGATTTTTAAGAAATTATATCTTAAGAATTCTCTCCCCTATTGGGAGCAGGTAGTCGTAACCTTTCGGTTGTGTAGATGGGAGGAGGATTAAATGGGTAAGATAAGGGTAGGGATTATTGGTATTGGAAATTGCGCCTCAAGTTTGGTGCAAGGTGTCTATTATTACCGGAATGCAAAGGAAGGCGATTTCATACCAGGGATAATGCATGTTAATCTCGGTGGCTATCATATTTCGGATATTGAATTCACGGTGGCGATTGATATTGATAAACGAAAGGTTGGCAAGGATTTAGCTGAGGCAATTTATACCTATCCGAACAATACCTATAAATTCTTTGATGTGCCGCCAACCGGGGTAAAGGTAGTCAGGGGTATGACCCACGACGGTCTCGGCTATTATCTCTCGCAAATCATTGAAAAGGCGCCAGGACCGACTGCAGATATTGTCGGAATTCTCCGAGATACAAAGACCGATATCGTGGTTAACTTCCTACCTGTCGGCAGTGAAGAGGCAACGAAGTGGTATGTGGAGCAGGTATTAAAAGCAAGGTGTGGATTTATCAACTGCATACCGGTCTTTATCGCCTCTGAGAAATATTGGCAAAAAAGATTTGCCGAATCAAAACTGCCGGTGATTGGTGATGATATAAAATCCCAGGTCGGTGCAACGATTCTCCATCGGGTCCTTGTCACACTCTTTAACGAACGGGGTGTAAAGTTAGAGAGGACATCACAGTTAAATGTCGGCGGCAACACCGATTTTCTCAATATGTTGGAACGAACAAGGCTTGCTTCTAAAAAGATTTCCAAAACCGGTGCAGTAACTTCCCTTCTGCCTTATCAGATTCCAGAAGAAGATATTTACATTGGACCTTCTGATTATGTTGCCTGGTTAAAAGACCGAAAGTGGGCTTATCTCCGTCTGGAAGGGAGGACATTTGGCGATGTGCCTTTAAATATTGAATTAAAATTGGAGGTCTGGGATTCTCCCAATTCCGCCGGGGTCGTAATTGATGCTATCCGATGTGCGAAATTGGCTCTGGATAATAAACTCTCTGGCGCCATCATTGAACCCTCTTCTTATTTTATGAAGAGACCACCAGTTCAATATCCGGATCATATCTCCCGGGAAAAGGTGGAGAAGTTCATTAAGAAATACGGAATTAAGAAACATGGGAAATAGGGGAATGATAATCGCCCTGGAAGGTATGGAGGGGTGCGGCAAAACGACCCAAGCAAATCTCCTTTATAAATATCTTTGTGAATCGGGGTTGCCCTGCGTTCTCCTCCGTGACCCAGGCGGGACGGCCATCGGGGAGAAGATAAGGGATATACTTCTTTCCGCCGAGCATAAAAATATGGATGCAAAGACTGAACTCTTCCTTTATCTGGCAAGTCGTTCCCAGTTAATTGCAGAGCAGATTATCCCAGCAAAGCGTGCTGGCAAAATTATTATTACTGACCGATTCTCTGACTCCTCCCTTGCTTATCAGGGAGCAGGAAGAGGCTTAGGGCTTGATGTGGTAAGCAGGTTAAACAAATTTGCCACTGCCAAAATAAAACCGAATTTGACAATCCTCTTAGATATTCCGGTGGAAATTGGTCTGGCGCGGATAAAGGGAGGAAATCTTGACCGACTGGAAGGTGAGGAAAGGGAGTTTCATGAGAGGGTGCGGAGAACCTACCTCCACCTGGCAAAAAGAAGGGGAAAACGAATAAAGGTCTTTGATGGCACAAAGGAGAAGGAGGAGCTCCACTTAGAAATAAGGACAAAGGTTATAGAATTTTTAAACCAAAAGGGGATCCTATGAAAAAGACAATAAGCTTATTAGTAATAATCTTTGTGCTCATCTTTGCCGTCTGGTTTTCTGCCCGGCTCTGGGCACAAAGGGAGAATATCTTTCAGTCGTTACGGCTCTTCTCAGACATTCTCAATATCGTCTCCCGATATTATGTGGAAGAGGTGAATACCGAAGATTTAGTCAAATCCGCAATTGAAGGGATGTTAAATGATTTAGACCCCTATTCCCAATATATGGACCCCGCGGAATACCGCGAACTCCAAGTGAAGACTCAGGCGAAATTTGGCGGCATTGGAATTCAGATTGGGATACGGAATAATGTCTTAACCGTCATCTCACCAATTGAAGGCACCCCGGCTTATCGTGTCGGCTTACAGGCTGGGGACCAGATAATTGAGATTGACAACCAAACGACCGAAGGCTGGACGGTCCAAGATGCGGTAAAGAAATTAAGAGGGACTCCCGGGACAAAGGTCTCAATTAAGATAAGACGGGAGGCAATAAAAGAAGAGTTTACCGTTACAATAGTTCGGGAGATAATAAATATCAAAGCAGTTCCCTTTGCCGGAATTGTGACCAATGATATCGGTTATGTCCGATTGGCAGATTTCTCCCAGGTGGCGAGAACGGAATTGGAAGAAGCCATTGATTCCCTCATTAGAGAGGGGGCGAAAAAGATCATATTTGACTTGCGACTCAATTCCGGTGGTTTATTACAAGAAGGCTTTGAGGTATCAAATCTCTTTCTGCCAAAAGGAAAGATGGTGGTGAGTGTCAAAGGAAGAGACCCCCGTGCCAACCGTGAATTCATAACTACGGAAGATGGTAAATATCTCTCCCAGCCAATGGTTCTCTTAGTTGACCGGGGAAGTGCCTCCGCTTCTGAGATTGTTGCCGGCTGTCTTCAAGACTGGGAAAGGGCATTAATCATTGGCGATACGACATTTGGCAAAGGCTCGGTCCAGACAATCCATTCCTTAGAAGAGAGCACCGCCCTGAAACTTACCACCGCTTACTGGTATACACCCTCCGGCAGAAGTATCCAGCGTCCGATAAAAAAGGATACAGCAAAAGAGAAGCCTTTGAAACCATTCCAAACCTTAGGTCCCTTAAAGAGGGAGGTCTACGGTAAAGGTGGCATCGCTCCGGATTTATATCTTGCCTATCCGACCTTCCCGAAATTTATAACCAAAGTCGGTCGCGAAATATTCTTTGACTTTGCAGTTAAGTATAAGGCAGAGCATAGAGAGATTAAGAGACCAATAAAGGTCAGTCAGGAGATAATTAACGAGTTTAAGGAATATCTGAGAGAAAAGAAAGTAGAATTTACTGATGCCGAGTTTGACTCCAGCCAAGATATCATCTCCCAGGAGATTGAAAGGGAGATTGCCTCAAAATTATGGGGGACAAAGGGAGATTATGAGGTCCGGCTTGCCTATGACCCCCATATCAAAAAGGCGGTGGAACTTCTAAACCGCGCCGCAAAACCGGAAGACCTCTTTACCGCGATAAAGAGATAAATATACCTATTATCTGATTATCACCTTTACAGTTGCCACTCCCTTCTTATTTGTAGTTTCCAATCTTAAGAAGTAGACACCCTTTGGCAAATGAGAGAAGTCCTGTTCTCCGGATATATTACTTACTTCTTCAACCAACCGACCACTTGCATCATAGAGGGCAAAAGAGAGATTACCGGCTTCGGGCATTGAGTATCTTACAAAGAATCTACCCGAATTGGGATTGGGAAAGACGGTTAGGTTTAAGTTTAAGGAAGCGGAAGACAAAGGATTCTCCTCGGTCATAATATTTTCCTTACTCTTTGATGTTGTATCCCAGGAGAAGCTCCAGAATTCAAAGGTGCGGTTTCCTTTGAAGGCATAAACCTCACCCGCCGCATAAGCCAATGCCCCGCCGCTCTTAACCTTTTTGTTAGAGGGAAAAATAGGGATTGGCGGAAGTTCAATCCAGGTATCCGCCTCCGGGAAATATCCCCAGAATTCATCGGTATTGCCTCCCTTAAAGGTATAGATGACCTTTCTTGTTCCATCATAAGCCATCGCTGCCCCATCCTTTACTGTCTTTTTTCTTCCGGAGTGACCATAATAGGGAAGTGGTCTTTTGGTATACCAGATATTTTCACCGTAATCAAAGGCGAAGAACTCATTATAATAGGATTTCAGGGCATAGATATAATTCCCTGCCTTCACAATACAACTTCCGGCTTTACAGCCTTTTCCACTCTCACCCAAAGGAATATCTGGTAGGGTTGTCCAACTATCGCCCTGAATATGATAACGATAAAATTCACGGGTCTTGCTTCCCTTTGAGAAATAGATATAGCGATTTTGCCCCTGTTTCACATAAGCCAAACCTGAACCATATTTCACCTTTTGCGCAATAGGTCCTAAAGGAAGACCGCGAAGAATCAAATGCCAGGTATCTTGATTGACGAAATACTTCCAGAACTCTAAGGTATTGTTACCCTTTATCGCATAGACTACGGTATCGGTTCTATCATAGGTGAGTGCTCCTCCTCCTTTCACCTTCTTCCGCTGGTCCGGGGCATAAGGGATACTACATTTCATCGTCCAGGAGTCGCCGTTAATAAAATAGCAGAGAAACTCATTTGTATTATTCCCCTTAAAGGCATAGATTCTATCCGGACCCTCCAGCACCGGAATGAGGCTACCGCCTTGCTTAATTCCCTTTCCACTCGGTCCGTAATCAATCGCCATCTTCATAACCCAACCCCAAGGGGTTGGTGGCTCCACGATGAAAGTAACAACCTTAAAGTCATTCTCCGGATTTTCGTCACCGGTTAACAATACTGAACATTTAGCGGTATAGGTGTCGCCAATGGTAAAGAGGAGACCAGGAAAGGTCAGTTCAATTGTATCTAACGGCAGAAGTATCGTATCTAACCTTTCGGCATAGAGAACCCCGCCGTCCCGATAAATTGTGAAGAGGCAGGCGAATCGGTTATTCGTTCCGCCGTAGTTTACAATCCTTGCCTTGGGTCTTACAGTAGAATAGGGTAGAACTTCTCCCCGGGGCGAGAGAATAGAATCAACCCCCACATCATTAATCTCACGGTATTTTATCACTGCGATATCACCACCGCTCACATTCCCGACTATAGAGACCCTTCCGCTATTATCCAGCCCAATTCCAATCAATTCATCCACACCGTTCCGCACATATCTCTTTACCCAATGTTTGGTTCCGTCCCCGCCATATTTAAGGAAGAGAAAGTCAAGGTCTGATGCTACATCATAACTACTTCCTCCCACATAGAGATTCCCCTGATTGTCAAGGCATAAACCAACCCCGATATCCAGATTATCATTATTATAATATAAATCCCACATGCAATTTCCATTCGCATCATATTTGAGCGTGAGGAAGTCTTCATCTCCTCCATCCCAGGAGTATCCGACAATATGAAGATTTCCTGCTTGGTCAATGGCAATGGCATTAGGAAGGTCATCATCATTAACCCCTGGCCGGTTATAATTCCTTAGCCAGAGCGTCTCACCGTTTGAATTATACTTTATTATCCCAACATCATAGAATCCATTCCCGGCTTCGGTATAGCCAACAACAAAGAGATTTTCCCTCTGGTCAAGACTTAAGAGTAATGCCTTATCTTCCCTGCCCGTGGCTCGATTATATCTCCTTGTCCAGAGAGTTTCACCATTTGGTTTATACTTTATTGTTAGGAAATCTTCGGAGGCATTATAGGAGATATAACCGCTCACATAAACATTTCCAGCATTATCGGTAATGACTGCGGATGCACTATCATAGGCATTATCCGGACCAGCATAATACCTCTTCCAAAGGCTGTCACCGTTAGGGCTATATTTAATTGTCAAATAATCGTAATTGATTCCCTGGCGCTGGCTCATTCCCGTAACCAAGACATTCCCGTTATTATCTACTGCAATTGCTGAGGGATAATCAAACAAATCACCCGCAAACCGCCTTGTCCATATCGTATCTAAGTTGGCATTATATTTTATCGTTAAGAAATCGGTTTCGGTCCCTATCCAGCCGGTCACATAAATATTCCCGGAGGCATCAAGGGTCATTGCGGTTATCCTCTCCGAGTCATTTGCCGATGGATTATTAAAGAAGGCGCTGTCAATAAGACTGCCATTGGCATTATATTTCAGCAATAGGAAATCTTCTTTTGTCTCGCTACGCCAGACATTGCCACCAACATAGATATTTCCAAGATTATCGGTCTTAAAGACCCGGGCATAAGCGGGATTGGGGCTGTTATATATCCTAACCCAGGAGGTATCTACCTGGGGAAAAAGAAAACTAAAAATCAAAAGGGAAAAAATAATTACCACCCTTTTCATAAGTCTCTCCTTTTCAAAATATTATACCTCATAATTAGAAAAAGTCAAGTAGCCGCTGCAGACATGGTATCTACCCTAAAGAGGTCTTTACAAAATAAAAAATCCTTATAATTAGAAGATATGGGAAAAAGAGATGCTGGTCGCCGCGTCAGGAAGTATGAGGCGAAGTTAGAACCAGAAGTGGTTCGGAAAAGATTTGAGAAACATAAGAAGGCGATGGTTGAGTAGATGTCCGCCTATCTTGCCGAGATTTACGAGGTTGAGGAGGCAGCAAGCACCGTCCTAAACGAAGAAGATGCCCCAATCTCCCTTACCCCTCTTACTTATGTTATGCCCGAGAACTCTGGCGGCTCCAAAATAAATACGGCGGCAAAAGACTCTTCCGAGAGATAAGGATTTGCGAAACGAAATGGATAAGTATGGGGTTGGATGGGGAAATCTTAAAGAGGCTCCGGGTGAAAATATTTGGCATAGAACTACCACCGGTATGAAAGAAGAGGACTATAAAAAGAGAGAAGAGAGGTGCTTAAAGAAGATGTTGGGAAAATACAATCGGAAGGGAGGCAGTAATCTTCCGGGGGCTACCGCTAAATATGAGAGGGGATAAGAGATTATCTCATCTTAGAAGCCGCAGTGAAGGAAAGAGATGCCCCCTCTACCGAAGTGGTGGTTGAAGGAACGCCAAGCATTGATA
>JBBIHO010000058.1:0-2329 GCA_037446935.1 Caldifarciminota bacterium
AAAACGGTTGCGATGCGGGTGAAGGTAGTATCCAAGGAATTTGCCAACAATAACTTCCGCCGGGCAACGACAACCGGTATTAAGGATGGTTTCGCGGTATTGTTAAATAGGTCTATCCCAAAAAAGAGAAAGAGGGAGAAGAATACCGGAAGATAACTCTTGGTTAAATAGATGAAAAGTGGGGTAAGGAAGAGGAGTCCACTCTGTAGATAATGTGCCTTAATTAATATCCCCTTCTTATTCCATCTATCCACTAAAACTCCTACCACCGGGGCTAAAATTAAGTTAGGTAAGGTGAAAGTAATTGATGCCTGGGAATAGGCAAAACTGCTCTGCGGCCGATAAAGTTCAATCAAAGTGATTAAAAGCATATGGGTAAATCTATCACCCAATTGTGAGATTGCCCCGGAAAAAGAAAGGAAGAGAAAGTTCTTTATCTTGAGGACGGATGATAAAGAAGGACTTCTAATTATCAATTTAACAGGTGATGCCGATAACGATAAACATTAAATGACTCTTGGGTTCATTCACAATTCCTCTGTTCTTATCTCTTTAAATCCTCTTCTCCTCCCCAGCAAATTCCTTCCACTTTAAGGCATATTCCTTTAACTTATCTGCCACCCTTCTGTTAACCGTTCCTTCTGGATACTTCCCATTCTCATCCTTCTCTCCGGCTGGAAAACCGGTTAAAATTTCTATCCCTTCGTCAACTGTCTTCACCGCATAGATATGGAAAAGTCCCTTCTGACATGCCTCTACAACTTCATCCTTCAACATCAAATCTTCTATATTCTGATGTGGAATTATCACCCCCTCGGTTCCTTGCAATCCCCTTTTTTTACAGACCTCAAAGAAGCCCTCAATCTTCTCATTCACCCCGCCAATTGGTTGAATCTCACCCTTCTGATTTATCGAACCGGTAACTGCAATATCTTGCCTTAAAGGCAGGTCGGAGAGTGCCGAGAGAAGGCAGTAAAGTTCTGCGGAAGATGCCGAATCCCCCTCAACGCCGGAATAGGACTGCTCAAAACAGATTGAGGCGCTCATAATTAAAGGATGTTCTTGGGCATATTTATATCTCAGATAACCGGATAGAATCAGAACACCTTTGCTATGAATCCGGCCCGAGAGTTCAGCTTCCCTTTCAATATTTATTATCCCCGCGGAACCGACAGCGGTGCGGGCGGTTATCCGGGTTGGTCGGCCAAATGAATATTCTCCTGTATCATAAATTGAAAGCCCATTCACCTGACCAACAACCTTTCCCGTGGTATCAATCAATAGGGTTCCCTCATCGATCATCTCCTGAATCTTCTCCTCCACAAGTCGGGAGCGGAAGGCGCGATGCTCTACTGCCTTCTTCACATAGATATCTCTTACATATCTCTCGCCTTCCTTCTTTGCCCAGTATGATGCCTCTTTCAGAATATCGGCAATGATATTAAAACGGGTTGAGAGTTTATTTCTCCTACCGGCTAAACGAATACTATAATTAAATACCTCCGCCACACCGGTCTTATCAAAGGGGAGCAGGTTCTCTTTGGCAATAATTGACTTTATGACCTTTACATATTCCTTTGCCTTCTCCTCATCATAACTCATTTGCCAATCAAAATCTGCCCGCACCTTAAATACCTTCTTAAAATCTTCATCATAAGTCGCTAAAAGGGAATAAATCAATGGGTCACCAATCATAATCACCTTTACATCAATATCTATCGGTTCCGGTTTGAGGGCTGAGAAGTAAAATAAGGAATAGATATCATAACTCTGAATATCAACCTTTCTATTTCGCAGAACCCTTTTTAGATTATTCCAGACACCAGGTTCAATCAGGGTATCCAAGGCATTTAGAACCAAATACCCGCCATCTGCCTTTACTAGAGAACCCGCCTTTATCTTTGTGAAATCGGTCCGCCACTGTCCACGGGCATCCCAGACCCGTTCAATCACTCCGAAGAGATTCTTATAGGTTGGGAATGTCTCAAAGATTACCGGAGCCCCTTTTTCTTCTGTATTGTCCACCAAAAGATTTACCCGATAGTCCAAGAAAGGGTCAGCGGCTGGTAAAGCCGATGCTCCCTCTTCCTTCTTCTCCCGGAAGATAGAAAGATTATTAAGAATTGATTGCTCCACCTCTGTTAAATATAAATCAATCTTCTCCTGCTTATACTTCTCGCGCATCTCCTTTATATGGTCGGAAAGGAGCGGTCTCACCTCTTCTTTATCCATATCCAATAACTTCTCCCTTGTCTCCTTCTCCTTCTCCCTTAACTCCTTAAATATATTATTCAATTCTTGCGTCAAATTCCGATGGATATCCTTTATC
>JBBIHO010000058.1:2350-9083 GCA_037446935.1 Caldifarciminota bacterium
TTCTTCCTTTTCTATCTTCCCCTCTTCCACTGCAAAGAGGAGGTCGGTAACCTTTACTAAATTCTCCCCTAATTTATAGACAATCTCCGGTCGAACAAAGGGAGCGGGCTGTAAGATAGCAAAACCCTCCCTTTCCACCTTCTTTTCAAATTCCATCGTCTTTTTAGAACTCCACTCCTTAAAACTCTCAATTAAGAGTGCGCGCCGTTTCTGATAAGATTCACTCTCCAAGATGAGTGGTATATTCCGCTCGAGGTATTCAATAAAATCATCCATATCCTTTTTGAATTGCCTCCCTTTTCCGGCTGGTAATCTGATGAGTCGCGGTGAATCCGGGTCGCGAAAATTATTCACATAACACTTGTCGTCCGGAATCTTCTTCCCCTTTTCAATCTCTTCCAAGAGACAACGGACGGTTGTCGTTCTTCCGGTGCCAACCGGTCCGGTAACATATATATTATAGCCGATACTCTCTATCTCCAATCCCATCCGCAAAGCCTCCACCGCCCTCTTTTGACCCACTATCTCTTCACAAAGCGGAATCTCTTCGGTTGTTTCAAATCCCAAGGCATTCGGGTCAAAATTTATCCGTAACTTCTCAATTGGGACTTGATACTTCTCAATTCCCATAAAATCCTCCTTCATTTTGCACTAACCTTTATATCCTCAAACTTAATAAATGGCAAATGAAAGTTTCCCATATCCTTCAATTCGCCGCCAATCTGCGAGATTCGCTTTATCATCTCATAAAAATTCCCGGCAATCATACAATCCTTTATTCTTCCCTTTACTTCACCGCCTTCAATCTTAAATCCCAACCCAATACTTACTGAGAAATCTCCTGCTAAAACATTTGACTGCCCACCGCCAATCACCTCATAGACCAAAATACCCTCTTTTATTTCCCCAATTGCCTTATTTAAGTCACCATTTTGTGGCAGGACTAAAAGGTTATTAAAGGAGGGTTGCGGCTGGCTATTGTAAGAACGGGAGGCGTTGCCGGTGCTCTCCCAACCGCAGGCACCCGCGGTCTGCAAATCAAAGAGAAAATTTTTGAAGACCCCTTTTTCAATTAATGGTGTCACTTGCTTTGGTACTCCTTCCCCATCAAAAAGCGCAGAACCAATAGCATAATCTAAGAGTCCGTCATCATACACCGAAAGGCAATGAGAACCTATCTCCTTACCCTCCATCTCAAATAAAGGTGTTGTCCGCTTCTGGAGATTCTTGCCATTTACCCCTTGCAAGAGTGGGAGGAAAAACTCATTGAGCCCGAAGGAAGGGGCAAAGATTAAGGGATATGCCTTCGTCGCCACCTTTGCCGCTTTTAAGGAATCCTTTGCTAATGCAATCTGCCGATTCACAAATTCTATGATGGAAAATGGTTTGCCATCCGAGAGATTTTTATAGTCGTAAATCCAAATAAGCCCATCTTCCTTCACAATCAAGCCGGCAAAAGTCAGAGAATAGGTGAGTTTTTCATAAGCACAATCCAGTCCAGCAGAGTTAACTATCCTTCGTTTCTGGTAAGTATGGTCTAAGTTCAAATCAATCTTAAAGTTTGGGAACCCTTGCTTGGCGCACCTGATTATCTCCTTTCCCAAGGAGAAGATCTCCTCCGAACCCAATTTTGCCACCTTATCATTCAAAATTTGGCACTTCGTTTTTGGAAGGCTCTTCGGCAGAGAGAAAAGGGCAAACTCCCCATAGCGGGAGATTGCCAGTGCCGCCTCGGTCAGTTCGGAAATCTTATTCATATCCGTAGTCGCGGCAAAGCCAATCCGCCCATCCTTGATGACCCTTAACCCAAAACCCCTTGTCATCTTCGTCTCTTGCGAATATGGTTCATCACCACGAAATTCGCATCGGGTAGTTAACCACTCATCACTGATTATCTCAAAACCTTCTGCCTTTCCTTTAACCAATTGAATAATCTTCTCCTCCATCATTTCCCTCCGATGAGACAATTTTTTATTCGGATAGAAGGACCACCGATGCCAATGGGTAGAGGGTTCTGTGCTCCTTTTCCACACCCGCCACTGTGCATTGCAAAATCGCAGCCGATGGCATCAATATTCCGCAAGGTCTCAAAGACATTACCTTGAATTATCACATCCCGAATCAAATCGGTCATCTTTCCTTTCTCTATCTTATAGGCATACTGGGAGGAGAAAGTAAAGAATTCCAATTCGGTCATACCGCCACGCGTTCCGGCAACATAGAGCCCCTTATCAATATCCGCAACCATCTCCTCCAACTTCTTATCCCTGCCTTCAATAAAGGTATTAGACATCCGAACGATTGGCGGAAAGCGATAGTCAATTGCTCGGGCATTTCCGGTCGGTTCTTCTCCCATCCTTTTTGCTGTCTCTTTTGAATGGAGATGCGCAGCAATCTTGCCATCTTTTATCAAATAAGTCCTTTTCGCTTTCACCCCTTCATCATCAAACTCATAACTCCCCCATTCATTAGCCAAAGTTGGGTCATCAACAATACTCAACTCATCCGTCCCATAAGGGGTGCCAATTCTCATCAACTCTCGTAGTCTATCATTGGTGTAGAGAAAATCCGCTTCCGAAAGATGACCAAATGCCTCATGGGCAAAGACTCCAGCGAGTCTGGGATCAATTATTACCGTCCAGATTCCCGCATCTACCTTTTCCGCTTGCAAGAGGTCGGACGCCATCTTGGCAACCTTCTCCACCACCTCCTCCTTCCCTTTTAGATCCTCTATTCCCTCCCGCGAGCAGAACGGCTTTGCATAATCCTGGATATTTGTTCCATCCCTGGCTATCGCCGAAAGGAAAATCCGTAAATAGACTTGTCTCTGCTCAATATATCTATCTTCGGTTGAATAAAAACTGGTCGTCTTACAACGGTCGGAATAGGCGGTAAGGGTTGAGACAATTTTTGGCTGAGCAAGTAAGATATCATTATATTTGCGGGCTAAATCAATCTTCTCCGCCAGCGGAATTTTGCGAATATCTTCCCCTTTGGCAGGAGTAGCCCTAACTTCCAAGGGAGGAAAGAGAGAGAGGCTATGTTCTTTTGGTGGAAATAATTCCAATTCACGCGCCTTCTTTTCGGCAATTTCTCTTAACTCTTCACCAAATGAATTAAAACTGGCAACCACCCAATTCCCCTTTTTGAATAACCTTAAAATTCCTCCGCGTTCAAAATTCTTCCGGCATTCATCCAACTCCTTTCCCCGATAGGCAACAACCGAAACCTCACTCTCTTCTATCCTTATATCACCATATTCTACATCCAGACCTTTCAGCACTTCTCGCAAAAAGGATTTCATAAACCAATTTTACCCAATAATTCAAAACTGTCAACTTCCAAAGTCTTTACCATAAAAAGAGAGAAAATCTAAACAATATCTAAATTCAAATGTTCAAAATTCCAACTTGTTTTGAGTTTTGAGTTTGTTTAGGATTTCGGATTTAGAATTTTTCCTCTCACAGCATCCGGGAGCGTTCACGCTTCCGAAGGACTGACGAACCAGGAAGCGACCGTTTTTGATTTGGATGAAATCACTATTGACTTTTCCAAAATATTTTCTTATAATTAAATAATCCAGCCAAGGGCTGGATGAGAAAAAATGATAGATAATGCAAAAACCTTTAGGAGGTCTTATATGAAAAGGCTTCTTCTTTTCATTTTAATAATAACCGCCTTATTTGGCGGCACAATTGTTCCTGAACTCCAGGAGATACTAAAAACCGCCTCTCCCTCGGATATGATTCCGATAATCCTCCGAACAAAAGAGCAAGCGGACCTCTCCCTCCTACCCTCGAATGCCACCTACGATGAAAAGATTGAATATCTGAAATTCGTCGCCGAAAGGGCACAAAGGGATATTCTCGCCTATCTTAAAACGGTTAAGGCAGAGGATATAAGATGTTTCTCCTTGGTCTCGGACATCGCCTTAAAGACTACCCCCGCGGTCATTAAAGAACTTGCCAAAAGGGAAGATGTTGATTTCATTACCGATGACTTCATCGTCTACCTACACGACCACTGGCTCGGTGAAACCGTAGAAAGGGATGCCACTGAAACCCCGGAATGGAATATTAGCAAGGTATGCGCTGACTCCTGCTGGATAGACGGCTATACCGGTCAAGGATTTGTCGTTGCTAATATGGATACCGGAGTTGATGTCTCCCATCCGGCATTTGGCGGCAGATGGCGTTCCACCAATGGTTGGTATGATGCGGTAAATGGTCAGTCTTCCCCTTATGATGACAATGGACACGGCACACACACAATGGGAACAATAACCGGTGGCGATGGCTTAGGTCCGTTTGCCAATGACATTGGAGTTGCCCCTGGTGCTACCTTCATTGCTGCCAAGGCGTTTAATTCCTCCGGTTCTGGTCAGGCTTCCTGGATAAGTGCCTGTTTTAATTGGTTCGCAAATACCGGCCGTCCCAATGTCATCTCCAATTCCTGGGGAAGCTCCCGCACTACAACCACCTGGTGGAGTTATATTGTCAATTTAAGGAATCTCGGAATTATTGTCGTTGCCTCAATTGGCAATGGTGGACCTTCCGCTTCAACTTCTAATGCCCCGGGAAATTATCCAATCGTGATTGGTGTCGGAGCAACCGATGCCGCTGATAACATCGCCTCCTTCTCCAGTCGTGGACAGGCTCCCAACCAATCTCCCTGGAACGACCCGGCTAACTGGCCAAGACCTGATTGGAACCTAATAAATCCGGCGATTTCGGCTCCAGGCTCAGGTGTCCGTTCCGCGGCTCCGGGTGGTGGTTATGCAAGTATGAGTGGCACATCAATGTCCTCTCCCCATGTGGCTGGCTGTGTCGCCTTAATGCTTCAGAAACGTGCTAGTATCACCCCGGATGAAGCATTCAACCTCATAACGAATAATGCCGACCATCCCTCCCAGGGAGGAACCTATCCGAACAATAACTACGGTTGGGGAAGGTTAAACTGCAAAAAGGTCTTAGATGGAATGGCTCCGGCAAATAAGCCAAATATCATCATCTCCCGAACCGACATCACCGGTGACCCAAATGGTAATCACCGACTTGACCCAGGTGAAACTGGAAACCTTATCACCTATGTAAAAAATACAACCGCAATCCAAGCGACTAATTTGAGGGGAATTTTGAGAGAAAGCGACCCCTATATCACAATCTCCGATTCCACATCTAATTATGGAAATGTTGCCGGTAACGATAGCGCAAATAACAACTCTGACCCATTTGTCATAAGCGCCAGTTCTTCCACACCGCGTGGTTATGTGGCAAACCTCTCTCTATACTTAGTCTGCAATGAGACATCCTGGACAAGAAGTTTCTCCCTAACCATTGGTCAGCCAATCACCCAACCCGGCACAAGAATTTGGGGACCCCGGCAGGTCTCCGGAACACCAACTACCGCTGGCCTCTACGGCATCACCTATAATCCAACCAATAACCGAATCTATGTCACCCATTTCCGTGCAAGAAACATCTATATGTATTCCTCTGACTCCCTGCTCACCCCCCTGGGAACAATCCCAACCCCCAATAACGAGACTGCCTGCACTGACATAAAATACTGCGCCTATGACAACACATTTTGGGTCGCATCCAATCAGACGAAGCGGGTTTATAAAATCTCTGCCACCGGAACTGTCCTTAGATATTTCTCAAATCCGGCAAACGACTATCCAACCGGACTTGCCTGGGATGAGGCAAACCGTATCCTCTACCTCGCTGACCGCCGCGCCTTAAACACCCTGCCCGGCTATGTCTATGTCACCGACACCCTCGGTAATCAGATAAGAAGAATGAATGTTCCTTTGAGTGCCAATGCCGGTCCGCGTTGTCTCGCACTTGAATTGACACCAAGCAATCCCAACCGCCCAAGCCTTCTCCATGTCTATACCTCCTTCAACGCCGGTGGCACAGCAGTTGACAGTGTTGGTGTCTATGAGATGAACCGAGATAACCTCACCATCTTCCAGCGCTTCTTAGTTCCCGAACTTTATAACTGCCGCGGTGTTGAATACGACCCAAGAGATGCCAGCCTCTGGGTAACAATAATGGAACTGGCCGCTGGCGGTCCTTTTAACTACATCATAAAGTATGCCGGCTTCCACGAACCAACCGGAATGGAAGAGTCAAATCTTCCGGCGAGAGCTATATCAAAAGTCCGCTGCTATCCCAATCCATTCAAGAATTCCCTCAACATCTCCTACCAGTTAAAGAAGGTAAGCGATGTTAAAATCTCAATCTCTGATGCCGCAGGAAGAATCATTGAATATCTCCAAGACCGCAGGTTGCATCCGGGAAATTACAATCTCACCTGGGAAGCGAAGAATCTCTCCGGTATCTACTTCGTCAACATCCAAACATCCGAAGGTAATCTCTGGTATAAGGTAATCAAATTCTAAGGTAGCCTGAAATAAGATAAACGGCGGGGTTTTCCCGCCGTTTTTTTTATTTTGTATAACAGATTGACCTTTTTACTAAAAATTAGACCTTTGATTAGAGTTTTAATTATTCCTTTAATTACCATTTTCTCTACTCCTATAATGAGATGATTGTTTATAAAAGTGATTAGACCTTTAACTCCTGGATAAATTAGACCTTTGTTTACCCTTCCAACCGGTAAATAAATTAGGCCTTTAATTGGACCAAAAATTTGGCTAAAAATAAGACCTAAAACACGGTAGAGGGGGCAACCCCCCAACTTTTCTTAAAAATCCAATAAGTTGCGT
>JBBIHO010000059.1:0-9074 GCA_037446935.1 Caldifarciminota bacterium
TCAGTTGTGATGATGACAATATAGACCTCACCGGCTTCTGTCTCTCCTGCGGTAGCGACATCCAACTCTGAGAAGAAATCCCCTAATTTGGAAAAGAGTTCTTCGGCGGATGAAAAATAGACCCGTGCTTCCATCTTCCTTTCGCCTTTCAGAGAAAAGGTAAGCCCAAAGAAGATAAAGAAAAATAAAAAGACCTTCCAATTGCTAACCATATGCCCTCCTGGTGAAAGGAAAATGACTCATAAATTGATTGACAATAATTTTACAATATCTTTTACCAATCGTCAATCCCCCGCTTTTATTGAACAAATCCAAATGTCCAAAATTCAAGGGAAAGATGGAGATATGAGATTTGGGAATGTGCGGGAAGATTTTCTTATGATGAAAGACATCTCTGAAAGCACAGCCTCGCCTTAAGAATTGCCAATTTATCAAGAGTTAAAATAGTCCCGCAAAATCTTCTTATGGTCAAAGGCAAGTGGTGCGGGAAGGTTATCCTTTGTGAAAAGACCTATCTCCTTCGCATCATCTTTCGCCTTCATCTCTCCTTTCCCCTGCGCGGTGAATACAACCGAAACCGTATGACCCCGTGGGTCTCGCTTCGGGTCGGAATAAACCCGAAATTGTCTTAAATTGATAACCCTTAATCCGGTCTCTTCCTTTGCCTCCCTTTTTGCCGCGGATTCAACGGTCTCGCCGTATTCAACAAATCCACCGGGAATTGCCCAGCCAAAAGGCGGATTCTTTCTCTTTATCAGAACTATCTTGCCCTTGAACTCAATAATTATATCAACCGTCAATCGGGGGAACTTAAACATTCTTTTAGTGCGGAATCCCATTGCCTTAACTCCCTCCCAAATAACCTTTTATAAACCTCATTTGCCAGAACGGAAAACTTTGGCCTTTTTGCCAGCCTCCCTACCTCCTCGCTCTTAATTGGCTGGACTTCTCGTCTCATACCCAATATCTGCAAAATCTCTTGAGCAAATTGAAACCAGGAGCAGAATCCAGAATTTGTTATATGATAAATCCCATAATACTCACTCAAGATTAAATTCCGAATCGGCTCACATAAATCCCTCACCCAGGTTGGTGAACCAAACTGGTCGTCCACCACCCTTAAATCCTCACCCCTTTCTGCCTTTTCCTTTATCGTCCTAACGAAATTCTTTCCCTTTCTGCTGTAAAGCCAGGCGGTCCGCACAATGAAATATCTCTCTAACTCTCTCCCGACAACCTCTTCGCCTAAGTATTTTGTCCAGCCATAATAGTTGATCGGCTTCGGCACATCGGTTTCTATGTAAGGGCTTCCCTTCTCCCCATCAAAGACATAATCGGTGCTTAAATAGAGAAACTTACAATTTATCTCCCTTGCGGCAAGGGTTAGATTGAGCGTCCCTTCAAAATTTATCTTATATGCCTTCTCCTTTTCTACTTCTCCGCGATCAACATCAGTGAAGGCGGCAAGGTGAATAATTGCCTCCGGCTCTTCTCTTCTAATCCCTTCGCTCACCACTTCCCTTTTCGTTATATCCCATTCTGGCAGGTCCCATCCCACGACTTCTAACCCAAATTCTTTTAGATAGGGAAAGAGTTCACTCCCTAACATCCCCTTAAAACCAGTGATTATCACCTTCATCTTCGGAAAAAGGGCGATCCCTTAAATCGTCCTAAGTTCTTTGCCATCTCCTTAATCATCTTCATCTCTTTTAGGAGCCGATTAACCTCTTCCACTGTTGTGCCACTTCCTTGCGCAATCCGTCTCCGCCGAGAGCCGTCAATGAGTGAAGGATTTCTCCTCTCCTCTCTGGTCATTGAGAGGATAATCGCCTCCATCCTCTTTATATCCTTCTCATCCACCTCCATTACCCCTTTCATCCCTGGGACCATAGAAAGCAATTTAGATAGAGGTCCCATCTTTTTAATTTGCGCCAGTTGGGAGAGTAAATCCTCAAAATCAAGTTCCCCTTTTAGAAACTTCTCCGCCATCCTTTTCTGGTCTTCTACCTTCACACTTGCCTCTACCTTCTCCAACAAAGACTTCATATCCCCCATTCCCAGGATACGGCTTGCCATCCGGTCCGGATAGAACTCCTCCAAATCCTCTATCCTCTCCCCAACTCCGGCAAAATATATCGGGACTCCGGCAACCATCCGAATTGATAAACAGGCGCCACCCCGGGCATCGCCATCCAACTTAGCCATTATACAGCCATTGATACCTATACCCTCCTGAAACTCCTTTGCCTGATTGACTGCATCCTGTCCCACCATCGCATCCGTAACTAATAAGATATAATGGGGTTTTATCCTATCCTTTATCTCCTTCAACTCCGCCATCAATTCATCGTCAATATGGAGTCTGCCTGCGGTATCAAGAATAACGAGACCATTCTTCCGATTATGAGCAAACCGAACCGCCTCCTGACAGGTGATGAGTGCGGTCTCTTTAACCGGAAAGAAATCAACCCCTGCCCGTTCGCTAAGAAGTCTTAATTGTTCGGAGGCCGCAGGCCTTTTCGCATCACAGGCGACAAGGAGTGGATTCTTATTCCTAAACCAATTGCCCAGTTTTGCCGCAGTCGTCGTCTTACCTGTTCCCTGTAAGCCAATTAGCGCAATTATTAAAGGAAAGGAAGAGAATTGGATCTTCTCCGGTTTCTCACCTAAGAGGCGAACCATCTCCTTATAAAGAACAACCCGCAATAACTCCCCTGGCTTTATTGACTCGGTTATTCTCTCCCTCTCTAAACTAACTTCCAGACCCCTGATAAATTCACCGACGACCTTATAGTTGACATCCGCATCTAATAAGAGAAGCCTCACCTCCCGCAAGAAGGAATCAATCTCCTTTTTGGTCAACTTTCCATAGCCGAGTAGTTTTCGCTGGAGGCGAATGAAATTGTCCGATATTACATCAAACATCGCAACTCCGCCACTAACCTCTTATAGTCCGGAGAACGAAAGAGAAAGGTGCCAACAATTATCTTATCAACCCCCGCCTCCCGCAAAAGAGGGAGATTATCCTTATTCACGCCACCGTCAACGGAAAGCGAGACCGGTAGTTTCTCCCTCTTAATTATCTCCGCCAGTTCTTTAATCCTCGGCACTACCGCCTTTATGAACTCTTGACCCCCAAAGCCCGGGTGAACAGTCATAAAGAGAATCTCATCCAAATCGGGTAAGTATGGTAAAACCCGAAGGTAGGATGTCTCAGGATTGATTGCAATTCCGCATATCTTATTGGCACGGTGAATCAGGTTGATACACTCCTGGACATTTTCCGTTGCCTCAATATGAAATATGACACCTGAGGAATCGGCAAGGAAATATTCAATCATCTTCTCCGGTGCCAAAACCATGAGATGGGAAAATATTGGTTTTGTCGCCACTAACTTCACTGATTTAAGAATCGGTGTCCCAAAACTGAGATTGGGAACAAAATGACCATCCATCACATCTAAATGAAAGGAATCAACTCCCGCTTCTTCTGCCTTTTTTATCTCGCTCTCTAATTGGAGAAAATTACAATTGAGGATTGATGCTGAGATCTTCATCTCACCTTGAAGGCTTCTTCGCCAGGACAATGACCACCTTTTCGCCAATCTTCACCCGCATCTCCTCCTCCGGATACTGAAAGATAATTCTCCCCTCTTCTTCCTCGCCTTCTCTTTCTCGCACCTCTCCGATAATTAGACCAAGACTATCCAAAATTCTATTTGCCTCGGAAAGTGTTCGCCCAATAATTCGGGGCATAACGACAAAACTTTCCTTTTGGCCAATAAGGATTTTAACGACACTTCCCTTGTCAAGAATGGTTCCGGGTGCCGGTAAGAGGGCAATAATTTCCCCCTCCTCGTCCCCATAGGTCGTTTCCACCCTCGCCTCCAAACCCGCCAGGTTAATTGCACTCAAAAGTTCCGCCAAACTCTTCCCCTTAAAATCCGGCACCACAGTCTTCCCCCTTCCTTTACTCAGTGTTATCTCCACGATTCTTCCTCTCTTCGTTTTGATTCCGAACCGGGGATTCTGAGCAATCACTACTCCCTCCGGATATTTGAGACTGAAAGCCCACCGCTTTTCGCCGATTTCTAATCCCTTCCCTCTTAAAACCGCCACCGCCTCCTTCTCCTCCATTCCGATAAGATTGGGCATCACAATAACCTTCCCACTCCTTGTTAAGAGGGGCATAATGAGAAAGTTGGTAAGAATTGCCCCCACAAAAAAGGCAGAGATCAGGCCAAGGAGGAACTTCCATATTCCGTATCGTGGTCTTTCAATCTCGTCTTCCATTCTCCGTTTAGTGAAATCTCTCCCCCGGTTTCGGTCTATAACCATTGGTGAAATCCCTACCAGAAATAGCAACCTTACCCGCCACCTTCAACTCCTCAATCCTTAAAAGACCATCCTTTGCCGAAACAAATAACTCGCCATCCTTCACTATAACCTCACCCGGAACCCCCGGCTCTAAGGAAGTAATCTTTGACCGCAAAATGATAAGCCTCTTTCCCCGAAAGAAAGTGTAAGCCCCGGGTTTCGGAGAGAGTGCCCTGATTCTATTATGAAGGTCCACTTTCCCCTCCTCCCAGGAGAGGATGAGTTCTTCTTTTTTAATCGCCGAGGCATAAGTTGCTCGCCTCTCATCCTGTGCCACCGGTTTCACCTCTCCCCGCACAATCTCTTCCAGACTTTTTATTAGACAATCGCCCCCGATGCGAAAGAGGCGAGCCTTCAATTCGCCAAATGTCTCATCTTCTCCAATCTCTATCCTCTCTTGTTCAATTATCGGTCCAGCATCTACCATCTCATTCATAAATATGACTGTCACCCCACTGAATCTTTCACCAGCCATAATTGCCCTTTGAATCGGCGCGGCGCCACGGTATTTTGGAAGGAGAGATGGATGGAGATTTATAAATCCCTTCGGAAAGAGATTTAACAACTCCCCCTTTATAATATAGCGATAAGATACCAGAATACCACAATCCGCATTCTCCCTTTTCAGTAACTCGCAAAATTCGCGGTGGTTGGGATTATCCGGAGTGAAAACCTTTATCCCTTTCTTTTCTGCTGACGCAACGAGGGAAGAAGGTTGCAACTTCAAACCTCTTCCCCTCGGTTTTGGTGGAGTTGTGACCAAAGCCTTCACTTCTACCTTCTCCGAGAGTTTATCCAATATCGGGCGAGAATCGTCGTCCCCGGAGAAGAATATTACCTTCATCTTTGCATTTCCCTTATTGCATTCAGTCTCTTCTCAATAAACCGGAGGCGCAATTTACTCAAATAATCCACAAGAAGCCTTCCATCCAGATGGTCAATCTCATGCTTTGCTGCCCGCGCCAGAAGTCCCCTGAATTCAAATTCTCGCATCTCCCCTTTTTCATCCATCCCTTCTATTCTCACCACCTCTGGTCGCTCAATCACCTAGGTTATCCCCGGCAAGGAAAGACATCCTTCTTCTCTCTCTACCTTACCTTCTTCCTTTATGATCCTCGGATTTATTACGACTATGAATCCTTCCCCTTCCTCTTTTGTCTGCCGGAGCAGGAATAGGCGATGTTCACTTCCTACCTGATTGGCGGCCAATCCCACCGCATCATAGTGAACCGCGGTCTCTTTCATATCCGCAATCAAAGAGATAATCCCTTCGTCGATCTTAATTATCTCCTTTGTCCGCTGTTTAAGAATTGGATTACCGAAAAGTATTATCTCCCTTATCATTTATCACTAACCCGGCTTCTTATAGGCAACTGCGTTCTTATCTACCTCCATCCTTGTATTCTCATCAATCTTGATAATGAATGTCGTCTCCTTCAGTTCTGATACAATGCCGTGTATCCCACCCGTCAGAACAACCCTGTCACCCTTCTTAATCTGAGCAAGCATCTCCTGGTGTTTCTTCTGCCTTCGCTGCTGGGGGAGGATTAAAAGGAAATAAAAGACGGCGATTATCAAAATGAGTGGCAAAAGGGAACCAAGTGGACTTCCCTGCTGTCCCTGGCCGTAAAGAAAAGAACTGATGGTTAAAGATAAAATAAAAAATATCTTCATAACCTCTCCTTATAAAGTTTATTTGCCAAAATATATTGATAAACCTTATCGGGCAAAAGATAGCGAACCGAAATACCCCTTCTGATTCTCCTTCTTATCTCCTTTCCTCTTATCCCAATCTGAGAAACACTTAAAATCAATGCCTTCGGAAATTTCTGCCGCATCCGCCCAAACTTGACCCCTGGCCGCTCCATCACACATACCTTTGCCTGCTGAAAGATTTCCTCTGGATTCTTCCAGGTGGTAAGTTCCGAAAACTGGTCCGCACCGATAATCAAAAATAGTTTATCCTTCGGATATATCCTTTTCAACTCCTTCAATGTGTCAACGGTAAAAGAAGGACCGCCTCTTTCCCTTTCAATCTCGGAGAGGGAGAAGTGGGGATTATCGGCAATCGCTATCTTAACCATTTCCCGGCGGTGTTCATAAGCCACAAATCTTCTCTTATGCGGTGGCGAGAATGCCGGGATGAATAGAACCTTATCCAATTTCAGTTTCTCCCTCATCTCTTCTGCCACGATTAGATGACCAATATGGGGCGGCGAGAATGTTCCGCCAAATACTCCAATTCGCATTCTCACATCTCCCTTAGATACCTTCTTATCTTCTCTAAAATCGCCTCTTTCAGTGGTTTCTCCAGTAGTCCGGAAAAGATCTTTCTCGCCCCATCTTTATCGCCATTCCTTAGGCAAATCTCACCCAAGAGGTATTCTGCTTCGTGTGCGGTTTCCGTTTCAGGGAACTCTCTAATAATATACTCAAAATAGACCTTTGCCGCATCATACTCGCCAGCCTTATAATATAAGAAGCCAGCGGAAAACTCCTTCTTTGCCAAGCGATTGGCAATCTCTAAGAGGAGACTATCTATCTGAGGGAGATAATCCGAGTTAGGATATTTATCCTTAAATTCCATAATAAACTCTTTTATCTCTAATATCTCCTCCTGGTCCTTTGAGAGTTTGGGAAGAGAGCGGATAGCGGATAAGATGAATTTATAATTGGCTTCCTCAATGTATCTGCTTGCCGGAAAATTCTTCAAAAAGAAATTAAACTCCTCTTTTGCGGAAAAATAATCCCCCTTTTTAAGATAAGTCTCCGCTAAATAGAATTGGGCATCCTCCAGATAAACACTTGTCGGATAGTTATAAATTATCCTTTCAAAACTCCTTTCCGCCTCTTTATAGTTGCCTCTCTTTAGATACTCTATCCCTTTTTGAAAGATTAAATCTGGTGTCTCCTCCGGTTTCGTCACCCCTCTTTTGCGACAACTACCAAAAAGGAGAATTAAGAGACAGACGGTGCGGAACCACCGGTTCATAAGATTCTCTTGCGGAGGTTAAGTCTCCCTATCACCTCTTTAATTAAGGCGGTCAATTTCGGTTCCGCAAGACTGGCGATATGGAGGATCTCCTTTAAGTTTACTGGTTTCATTGCATCCGGAAGTCCCATATCAGTAATCACCGAAATCCCTAATACCTTTATCCCTACCTGCCGGGCGACAATCACCTCTGGCACCGTTGACATTCCAACCGCATCCGCCCCAAACTGACGAAAGAGACGATATTCCGCCGCTGTCTCCAAATTCGGACCAGAAACTGCCACATACACCCCTTTCCTTAAAGGAATCTTCAACTCTAAGGCAGTTCTTTCGGTCAAGGCAATAAGTTCCGGGTCATAACACTGGAACATATCGGGAAACCTCGCACCAAAATCCGGGTCAGTCAATCCCCGCAAAGGATTATCCGGCTGGAAATTTATATGGTCGGTGATCACCATAATATCTCCTGCCTTAAATAGTGGATTTAGTCCGCCGGCGGCATTTGAAATAATCATTATCTCCACGCCCATCTTCTTTGCTAACCGCACCGGTAGGGTTATTTCAAACATTGAATACCCTTCATAATAATGGAACCTTCCCTGAAAGGCACAGACTGGTTTTGAATGAATATAACCGAAGAAGAGCCTCCCCGAATGTGTTTCCACGGTTGGTTTGGGAAAGTGCGGAATCTCCTCATAAGGAATTGACTTCACCTTCTCTATCTCCTTGGCTAATCTCCCAAGACCGGTTCCTAAGATTATCCCAATCTTTGGCTTAAAATCGGTTTTCTCCCGAATCGCGAGAAGACTCTCGTTAATCCAATCTTTCATCCCTAATTTTACCGAATAATCAGACCAGTGTCAATCCTTCGCTTCTCATTTCTACTACCTGGATTCTTTGTCGGAATTTCTTAACCGGTGAGGACGGAGGTTAGGGATTTTGACCAGGAATCGGTAAGTTTCGCTACCGGCAGAGATACTAAATCTCTTTTCCCGGTGATTTTGAACCAATCTCCCTTAACCTTTCCAATCTTCGCCAAAGGAAGATTGGCAAATAACCTTTCAAATTCTCTTTCCTGATTCTTCTTCACCTCACATATAAATCGGGTATTTGATTCTGAGAATAATAGAAAATCATCCCGCCGAAACCTCTCGCCGCCTGGAATATCGGCTAAAGAAATCTCTGCCCCTTTCTTACCAAAGATACACATCTCGGCAATTGCCACACCGATTCCACCTTCTGAGATATCATGAAGGGAAAGAAGGAATCCTCTTTGATTTGCCTCCTGAATCCTTTGAAAAATCTCCCTCCCCAACTTAAAATTAACCTTCGGCACCGAACCTTCTAATTTACCAAACAGAGCAAGATATTCGGAACCACCCAACTCATCTTTCGTTTCGCCAATTATATAAATAGAAGAATCTATCTCCTTAAAATCTTGCGTTATCATCAATTTAATATCCGGGATGACCGAAACCGCGGAAATCAAGAGGGTCGGTGGAATCGTTATTCTCTTGCCACCCTTTATCTTATACTCATTATACAGACTATCCTTTCCGGAGATGAAAGGAACCTTATAACCAAAAGCGGTATGATAAGCACCGAGACAGGAGCGAACAATATCCCCCATCACCCGCTTCTTTTCTGGATTACCAAAACAGAAGTTATCTAAGATAGCGGTCCTTTCTATATCCCCACCGCAGGC